>DATITC010000065.1:0-21159 GCA_035468175.1 Frankiaceae bacterium
GCTCGTCCAGGGTGGCTGCACCCGGGCCAGGCGTGCGCAGGGTCGGGACGATCAGATCGCTCACCGCACACTCCTCTTCTTCGTCGCCGGCCGGCTCGACAGGCATCGGGGTCCGGCGCTGGTGTTCAACCTAACCGGGGGTCGGGTGCAGGTAGGCCTTCCGGGAGGTTGTTTCGCCGTAGGCGTGAATGTCGGAGCGCCGCAGGCGTGGACGTAGGAGCGCCGCAGGCGTGGATGTCGGAGCCCAGCCGCGGCGTGGACACGTCGGAGCCCAGCCGCGGCTACGGCTGTACCGGCGAACAGACCTCGGTCGGCCCCGCCGCGGTGGGTCCGCCGACCTCGTCCGCTCCCTTGTCCGGCGTGGGCCCGAGCCAGCGTGCGCCGCCGCCCGCGACCAGCGCGCCGAAGGCAGCTGCCGTCGGCACCGCGACGAACCCGGCGCGCACCCCGAAAGCCTGGATGAGCAGCCCACCCAGCGCCGACCCCGCCGCCGCCCCGACGTTGATGGCGGCGCTCTGCCAGCTGAAGCCCTCGGTCCGTGAAGCGGCCGGCATGATCCGCGCGACCAGTCCGTTCGACGCGATCAGGGTCGGCGCAATCGACAGGCCGACGAGCAGGCTGGCGGGCGCCATCCAGAGCAGGGACGGGGCGACAACGGCCGGCAGCGCCCCGAGCGCCAGGGTGGTCAGCGTGATGCGGTAACGCTCAGCGAGGTCCCGCCGCCAGGCGCGGGTTCCGTACCAGAGACCGGAAAGCATGCTGCCGAACGCGATGAGCCCCAGCAGCACTCCCGAGAGGCCGGGCACGTCCTCGCGACGGGCGAAGGCCACGATCGCGACCTCGATGCTGCCGAACACCGTGCCGATCAGGACGCTGCTGACCACCACGACCCACAACCCGGGGAAGGACCGCGCCGGCCTGCCTCGACCGCCGGTCCGGCGCGGCGGCTCGCTGGAGCGGGCGCCGAGGAAGACCGCGGTGCCAGCAGTGGCGAGGACCGCGGCGGCCAGCGGTCCGAGCAGCGGATCGATCGCGGCAAGGCCTGTGACCAGAACCGGCCCGACGACGAAGACCGCCTCGTCGGCGACCGACTCCAGGGCGAGTGCGGTCGACAGCCGCCCTTCCCCGGCTGGCAGCAGGTGTGCCCAGCGGCTGCGGACCAGCGCGCCGTAGGGGATCAACCCCGCGCCGCTCAGGACGGCACCGAGGAACAGCAGAGCGGTCGGGCCGTCGGCCAGCGCGCTGCCCACCACCAGCGCGATGCCGCTCAGGAACAGCATCAACAGCCCGGGCACCACGGCCGTCTGTCCCCGACCGTCGACCAGGCGGCCGAGCAGTGGAGCGACGGCAGCCTGGGTGCAGGTGGCCGTCGCGCTCGCCGCGCCGGCGATGGCGTAGGAGCCGGTGCGGTCCAGGACCACGAGCAGCACCGCGATGGTGACCATCGACATCGGCATCCGGCCGACGAAGCCGGAGATCGCGAAACGGGCCGCCCCCGGTGTGCGCAGCACGCTCACGTACGGGTTGACCACGGGACTACTCCTGGGAGCCGCGCTCCCGGACAGGATCAACTGGCCGTATGCCGCCCGGGAGGCGGGCCGACGGCGACTTGATCATCGAACGACGAGGACTGCAACGAGGACTGGGACTACGACTGGGCGCCCGGCACCGTCTCGTCGGCGTGACCCTCGACCTCGCCGGCGTCGCCGACCTCGGCGCCACCGGAGACCTCGGCAATCGCCTCGGTCTCCTCCGCGTAGGCCTCGCCGTCCGCCTCGTCGGCGTCGTCGACGTCCTCGTGCTCCGAGTGGTCGTGACCCTCGTCGTCGTGGCCCTCGTGGTCGTGGCCGAGGTGATCGTCCAGGTCGGAGAGGTCGACCTCGGCACCCGACGCGTCCGTGATCTTCGCGCTGTCGAGCACGTGCGCCAGCGCCTTGCCGCGCAGCACCTCGGCCATGAGCACGCCGATGCTGTTGGACTGCATGATCTGGTTCGCGTAGTCCTGCGGCGAGACCTGGGCCTGCTGGGCGCGGCGGATGAGGTGCTCGGTCAGCTCCTCCTGCTCGACGGTCAGGTCCAGCTTCTCGGCCAGGGTGTCCAGCACGAACTGCGCCTTGACGGCCTTCTCGGCACTGTCGCGGACCTCGGCCTCGAACTCCTCCGCGGTCTTGCCCTCGCTCTCGAGGTAGGTCGCCTGGTCCACGCCGATCTGGGCGAGCTGCTGGACGAGGCTGTTGTTCCGCGCCTCGATCTCGCCCTCGACGACGGAGGCGGGCAGCGGGATGTCGACCGCGTCCAACAGCGTCTCGAGCACCTTGTCGCGGGCCTGGACGCCCTGCTCCATCTTCTTGACCCGCCCGAGGCGCTCGCGGACGTCGCTCTCGAGCTCGGCCAGCGTGTCGAACTCGCTCGCGGTGGTGGCGAAGTCGTCGTCGAGCTCGGGCCGCTCCTTCTCCTTGACGCTGCGGACCTTGACCGTGACGTCGGCGGTACGCCCGGCGAAGTCGCCGGCGACCAGATCGGTCGTGAAGGTCCGGTCCTCGCCCTCGCTCGCGCCACGTACCGCCTCGTCGAGCCCGGCGATCAGCGAGTCCTTACCGACCTCGTAGGACATGCCGGACGAGTCGGCGCCCGGAACGGGCTCGCCGTCCACGCTGGCGGACAGGTCGATGGTGAGGAAGTCGCCGTCCTGCACCGGACGCTCGACCGGCTGCAGCGTCGCGAACCGGTCCCGGAGGGTGTCCAGCTGCGCGGTGACGTCGTCCTCTTCCAGCGCGACGTCGTCGACGGAGACCTCGAGGCCCTCGTACTCCGGCAGCTCGATCTCGGGGCGAACGTCGACCTCGGCGGTGAACACGAGCGGCTCGCCGTCGTTGAACGAGGTGATGTCGACCTCGGGCTGCGCGATGACGTCGAGGTCCTCGGACTGCACGGCCTCCTGGTACAGCCGCGGCAGGGCTTCGTTGAGCGCCTGATCCAGCACGTGAGCGCGGCCGAAGCGCTGGTCGAGGACGCGGGCCGGAACGCGACCTGGCCGGAAGCCGGGCACCCGCACCTGCTGGGCGAGGGACTTGTACGCCGCGTCCAGGTTCGGCTTCAGCTCCTCGAACGGAACCTCGACGGTCAGCTTGACCCGAGTCGGGGTGAGCGCTTCCTTGGTGGCCTTCACGACGTGCGGTCTCCTGTTGCTGTACGCGGCGGTGCCGCAGGCGGCGCAATCAAAGCTGCGATGTTCGAGCTGCAAGTGTTCAAGCTGCAATGTTCAAGCTGCAACGTTCAGGCTGGGATCTCGAGAACGGGGAGGCTCGGGAGCGACCGAACCGGTCGGGGCGGGGAGAGTCGAACTCCCGATCTCCTGCTCCCAAAGCAGGCGCGCTAGCCACTACGCTACGCCCCGCGGCTTGCGCCGCCGATCCTACGCAGCCACCGGAACCGGGGTCCTTTCGCCGCCTGCCAAGCCCTCAGATCTGCCGGTAGTTGATCTCGATCTGCGGGATGCGCACGGAGGCGTGCGCGACTGACATGGCGGGCAGCGGTAGCGCCGGGCCCCCGGCTACTGGAAGCCCACCACCGGATGCGGCCGGTACGGCTCCTCCAGAGCGACGATCTCGTCGTCGTCCAGCTGGACGTCCAGGGCGGCCGCCGCCTCCTCGAGGTGGTGCATCTTGGTGGCGCCGATGATCGGTGCGGTGACGACTGGCTTGCTCGCCACCCAGGCCAGCGCGACCTGAGCCCGGCTGATCCCACGCTGGTCGGCGATGCGGGCCACCGCCTCGACGATGGGCCGGTCCGAACCGTCGTACAGCGTGCTACCGAACTGGTCGGTCTCCGACCGTGCGGTCGAGGAGTCCCAGTCCCGGGTCAGCCGGCCGCGGGCCAGCGGGCTCCACGGGATGACGCCGATCTCCTGGTCGGCGCAGAGCGGGAGCATCTCCCGCTCCTCCTTGCGCTGGATCAGGTTGTAGTGGTTCTGCATGGTGACGAAGCGGGTCCAGCCGTTCAGGTCAGCGGTGTAGAGCGCCTGGCTGAACTGCCACGCGTGCATCGACGACGCCCCGATGTAGCGCGCCTTGCCGGCCTTCACGACGTCGTGCAGCGCCTCGAGGGTCTCTTCGATCGGCGTCCCGTAGTCCCAGCGGTGAATCTGGTACAGGTCGACATAGTCGGTGCCGAGCCGCTGCAGGCTCGCGTCGATCTGGGCGAAGATGTGCTTCCGCGACAGCCCCTGCCCGTTCGGTCCCGCGTGCATCCGGCCGTTCACCTTCGTCGCGAGCACGATCTCGTCGCGCTTGGCGAAGTCCTTCAGCGCCCGGCCGACGATCTCCTCGCTGCTGCCGTCGGAGTAGACGTTCGCGGTGTCCCAGAAGTTGATGCCGAGCTCTACCGCCCGCTGCAGGAACGGGCGGCTCGCCTCCTCGTCGAGGGTCCAGGTGTGGTTGCCGCGATCCGGTTCGCCGAAGCTCATGCAACCGAGGCAGATCGGCGAGACCTCGAGGCCTGTGCGGCCGAGCTTCACGTACTGCATGTCGCACCAGCTTGCAGCGTGTTACGAGTTGGCACCGTTGAACCCATGCTGGCGAGTTTCCCGTCCCCGCGACGCATACGCGTCCTCCGAAGTGGCTCAGGCCAGCTCACGTGCGATGCGACGGCCCAGCAGGGTTCCGGATCGCCACGCGGTCTCGATTTTGGGTGATCCCCAGCCGTCGCCGGCGAACCCGATCCGGCGGGGCGTGAACAGGAAGTTCTCGTCCCGCGACCCGGTCGGTCGGGCGTAGGTCCAGCGCGACACCCTCGTCTCCGCCGGCCGGCCGCACCCCAGGATCCGGTCGAGTGCCTCGGCCAGCGGCCCGGCAGCAGCGTCCGGATCCTCGAGTCGGGGCGCCGCCCACGGGCTGGTGGAGTTCGCGATGAGCACCGCAGCGTCGTCGCCGCGGCGCCGGCCATCGTCCACGACGATCTCGAGCACCTCGTCGTCCTGAACGAAGCCGGCGTCGAACTCCGGCCAGCTGCGCGCCGGGAACACGGCCTGCAGGGCGAGGACCGGCAGCCACGCCTGCTCGGCGAGCGCGATCCGCTCCTGGTCGAGGCCCTCCCCGAGCACCGTCAGCGCCTGCGGGTCGGGCATGGCGAGCACCACAGCGTCGTATGCGTCGCCGTCGACCCGGGGCAGGACGGAGCTCGCGTCCACGACGTCGACCAGAGTTCTCGTCCGGACCGGCAGGCCCTCGGCAAGGTCGACCACCAGCGACCGCAGCCCACCCGGGGCGGCGTAGCGCATCGGACCGGGCTTGGTGTCGCCCAGCCCCGGCGAACCGTCAGCGGCGGGCAGGAGATGAAAGGTGTCCGTCCACTCCCGGGCGAGGCCGCGGTCGATCCAGTCGGCCACCACGCCGCGGAACTCGTCGTCGCGCACGGTGAAGTAGGCCGCGCCCGTGTCGATCCGCCGGTCGCCAAGGGAGCTCCAGCTCATCGGTGGCGAGGACATCCGTCCGCCGGGACCGTGTGCCCGCTCGCGGATCTCCACCTCGACCCCGGCCTCACGGAGCACCCGCGCGCACGCGATGCCGCTGATCCCTGCACCGACCACACACACCCGTGTCACGCGGTCCACCTGCCCGTCCAGATGCCGGTCACCCCTCCGACTGCGACGGGCCACCGAGCAGCCGGGCGAGCTTGGTCAATATGGAGCGACGGGGGCCACTCGTTCGAGGAGACAGATGACCGACGTGCAGGGAACGTGCGACGACCGGTTCGCCGACGTCCGATCCGCGCTGCAGCAGAACCTCGACTCCGGAGAGGAACTCGGCGCCTCCATCGGGGTCGACCTCGACGGCGAGGTCCTCGTCGACATCTGGGGCGGGCACCGCGACCAGGAGCGCACGGTCGAGTGGACGTCGGACACCCTCGTCAACGTCTGGTCCACCACGAAGACCGTGACCAGTCTCGCCGCGCTGATCTCGTCGACCGAGGCGAGCTGGACGTCTACGCGCCGGTATCCCGCTACTGGCCGGAGTTCGCCGCCAACGGCAAGCAGGACATCGAGGTCAGGCACCTGCTGTCGCACACGAGTGGCGTCAGCGGTTGGGACCAGCCCTTCACGGTAGAGGAGGTGATCCGCCGCATCACCGGGCGTTCGCTGACACAGTTCGTGACCGAGGAGATCGCCGGTCCGCTGGGGGCCGACTTCACCATCGGGGCCCCCGAGAGCGAGTGGGGACGGATCGCCGACGTCGTGCCTCCCCCGCCGTTGCCGATCGACTTCGCCGCGCTCGACCAGGAGAGCGTCATCGTGAAGACGTTCACCGGGCCGATGTCGTCCGCGTCGTGGGCAAACACCCCCGAATGGCGGCGGTCCGAACTGGCCCGCGGCGGCGACCTGGTCCTCCTCATCCCGCTGCGTTGGGGCATCGGCTTCGGCCTGCCGGAGCCGGCAGCGTTGCCCTACCTGCGGGACGACCGCATTTGCTTCTGGGGCGGGTGGGGAGGGTCGATGATCGTTTGCGACCTCGACCGACGTCTGACGGTGGCCTACATGATGAACAAGATGGCGCCCGGCATCATCGGCTCAGCGCGCAGCGAGAGCTACCTGCGGGCCGTCTATGACGCGATGGGGGTCGGGCTGCCGGCGGACCAGAACTCGGCGGCGTGAGCCCGGGACGCCCGCTAAGCTGAGGCCGCGCCGTCCGTCGACGCACGCGGGTGTAGCTCAATGGCAGAGCCCCAGCCTTCCAAGCTGGCCATGCCGGTTCGATCCCGGTCACCCGCTCCAGAGTCCGAGCTCCTCCCGCCCTTCCCGCCACCACGGTCTGACGCGACCATGGGGCATCTGAGCACTCTCTCGGGACGCGAGATCGCCGACGCCGGACTCGACGACTGGGCCTACCTCCTCGGCGGGCTCGAGACCCGGCTCGAGACGAAGAACTTCGGCACCGGTCTCCGCCTGGTCGCAAGCATCGGCGCGGCGGCCGAGAAGGCGAATCACCACCCCGACCTCGATCTGCGCTATCGCCATCTCGACATCCGCCTCCGGAGCCACGACGTCGGCGGCGTCACCGAGCGGGACCTGGCCCTCGCCCGGACCATCAGCGAACAGGCAGCCGCTGAAGGTGCGACCGCGGCGCCGCTGGTGACCAAGCGCGTCGAGCTCGCCCTGGACACTCCGGACGCCGAGGCGGTCCGACAATTCTGGGGTGCCGTGCTCGACATGCGGGAGGGCCGCGACGCCGAGGGTCATCTCGAGTTGGGGGACGACACCCTGCCGCCGTTGTGGTTCCAGGCGTCCGGCAGTGAGGAGCCGCGGCAGCGCTTCCACCTCGATCTGTGGGTGGCACCGGAGGTCGTGGAGGAACGCATCGCAGCGGCGGTGGCGGCCGGCGGCGTGCTCGTCAGCGACGCCGAGGCACCGGCCTTCTGGGTCCTGGCCGACCCGGAGGGCAACAAGGTCTGCCTCTGCACCTGGCAGACGCGGGCCTGACCGCACGCTGCATCCCGTGCACGTTCCGTGAGGCCGGGTAGGTCGATGAGATGAACACACGACAGCTCGGCCGGCAAGGCCTCACCGTCAGCGCCGAGGGCCTCGGCTGCATGGGCATGAGCGCCTTCTACGGCCCGTTCGACGACGCCGAGTCGACCGCGACGATCACCCGCGCACTCGACCTCGGCGTCAGCCTCCTCGACACCGCCGACGCCTACGGCCCCTACACCAACGAACAGCTGGTCGGTGAGGCGATCGCAGGTCGGCGCGACGAGGTCCTGATCGCGACGAAGTTCGGCAACGAAATCATCGACGGGAAGCGCACCGGCAAGGTCAACGGTCGCCGCGAGTACGTCCGCGCCTCCGTGGACGGGTCACTCCAGCGCCTCGGCATCGACACGATCGACCTGTACTACCAGCACCGCGTCGACCCGAACACGCCGGTCGAGGAGACGTTCGGCGTCCTCGGGGAGCTGGTCGGCGAGGGCAAGGTCCGCTACCTCGGCATCAGCGAGGCGGCCCCGGAAACCATCCGCCGCGCCCACGCCACGGCGCCGCTCTCCGCGGTCCAGACCGAGTTCTCGCTGTTCACCCGCGACGTCGAGGACGACGGGGTGCTCGACGTCGTCCGCGAGTTCGGCATCGGCTTCGTCCCCTACTCGCCGCTGGGCCGAGGCTTCCTCTCCGGCAACATCCGCTCGGTCGACGACTTCGCCGAGGACGACTTCCGCCGCAGCTCGCCCCGCTTCCAGGGTGAGAACTTCGCGAAGAACCTGGCCGTCCTCGACCAGGTCATCGAGATCGCTAGGGCCAAGGACGTCACCCCGAGCCAGCTCGCGCTCGCCTGGGTGCTCGCGCAGGGCGAGGACATCGTGCCAATCCCGGGAACGCGACGGACGGCCAACCTCGAGGAGAACGCAGCGGCTCTCGAAGTGACGCTGACCGCCGACGACCTGGCGCGCATCGACGAGGTGGCGCCTCTGGGCGTGGCAGCCGGCGAGCGCTACAACCCGCAGGGCATGCAGGCGCTGCACCACTGAGCTCGTGCTGCGTCGCTGAGCTCCTGCTGCGTCGCTGAGCCGGCGCTGCACTGCTAGCTTGCTTCTGGCGGCAGGTGCCCGCATGCTGCGGCGTCACCATGCCGGACAGCGGACGCTTTCCCGATCGCGCGGCGGCCGGCCAGGCGTTGGCCGCCGCGCTGAGTTCACCCGAGGCGCGGCGCAAATGGGACCTCCGGGACGTCGTCGTGCTCGGCCTTCCTCGCGGCGGTGTGCCTGTGGCGGCCCCCGTCGCGCTCGCGCTCGGTGCACCGCTCGACGTCCTGGTGGTCCGCAAGCTCGGCGTGCCCGACCAGCCGGAGCTCGCCATGGGCGCGATCGCCGGCGTCGAAGGCAGCATCGAGGTGATCCGGAACGAGCGGGTCCTGCGCCGCACGGGCATCTCCGACGACGGGTGGGCCCGTGTCCTCGCCCGGGAGACCCGGGCCCTCGGCGAGCGCGAGACGCGGCTGCGGATCGCCCCTCCGCTGCCTGTCGCGGGGCGCTCGGTGGTGCTCGTCGATGACGGCCTCGCTACCGGGTCGACCATGCGCGCCGCCGTGGCCGCGCTGCGACGGCGTTCGCCGGCGCGGGTACTCGTCGCAGTGCCGATCGGGGCGCCGTCGACCTGCAAGGCGCTGGACGACCTGGTCGACGGACTGGTCTGCCTGCGCCAACCGCTCGATTTCAGTGCCGTCGGCCAGGCGTATGACGACTTCGAGCAGACCACGGACGACGAGGTCCGCGAACTGCTCGCGGCGGCAGCCTGACTGGTCAGGCGAGTCCGGCGAGCGCCTGCTCCACGTCGGCCAGCAGATCGGCCGTGTCCTCGATGCCGCAACTGAGCCGGACGAAGCCCTCCGGCACGTCGTCCCCTCCCCACCGGGCGCGCCGTTCCGCGGTCGTGTGCACCCCGCCGAAGCTCGTCGTCTCGGCCATCAGGCTGCTCGATTTGAGGAAGTGCTCGGCCGCGGCTCGGTCCGCGAGGGTGAACGACACCAGCCCGTTGGCCCGTCGCAGCTGCGCGGCGGCCAGTGCGAAGGACGGGTCTCCGGGCAGCCATGAATGCTTCACCTCGAGGACCGCGTCGGCGGCGGCGAGCACCTTCGCGACGGCGAGGGCATTGGCAGCCTGGCGTCCTAGCCGCAGGTCGAGAGTGGCGAGCGAGCGGTGTACCAGCCATGCCTCGAACGGCCCCGGGATGGCCCCGGTGGAGGCGCGCCAGCCGCGCACGGCGTCCGCCAGCCGAGGGCTGCTGCTCGCCACGTGCCCGAGGAGCAGGTCGCTGTGCCCGGACAGCGCCTTCGTGTCGCTCGCGACGACGAGGTCGGCGCCCAGGGTCAGCGCCGGTAGGCCGAGCGGAGTCGCGGTCGTGGTGTCCACGGCGACGAACGCGCCCGCCGCGTGTGCCGCCCCCGTGAGCCGCCGGACGTCGACGACGTCGAGGCGCGGATTGGTCGGTACCTCGAGCCACAGCAGCGTCGCCCCATCGAGGAGTCCGAGCAGCGCCTCGGTCTCGCTGGGCGCGCTCCGGACCGAGACGCCGTGGTCGCGCAGCAGACCGTCCGCGAGCGACCGGATCGCGTAGTAGCAGTCGTTCGGCATGGCGAGGACGGATCCCGGCCGAAGCGTCGTGAACAGCGCCGCGGTCGCCGCCGCCATACCGGAGGAGAACGTGACGACGTCGCCGTGCTCGAGCTCCCCCAGCGCCGCCTCCAGCGCTGACCAGGTCGGGTTCGCGAGCCGGCCGTACTGGAACTCCCCTCGCGGCTCGCCGCTCAGGTGGTAGGTGGACGCGAAGACCGGGCTGACCGCCAGCGGCTGTCCGTCGGCTTGGTCTGGCTGTCCACTCCGGACGACACGTGTCCCGTCCCCTGGCTTACCGCGCACCCGTCCCCCCTCCGCGATCAGTGCGGATCTTCGCAGCAAACACGCAGGTCAGCCAACCAAAATCCGTACTGATCACGAGCGGGGCGGACGGAAAGGGCCCTCAGTCGAAGATGTCCGGGTTGTCGCGGCTGATCTTCTGCCAGATCGGCTGGAACTGGAACCAGCCGGCGAATTCAAAGCCGACCTGCCCGCGGGTCTGAGTCGCAGCTTCGTGGCCGATCTGGCGCGGCTTGACGCCGAGGCCCGCCGCGGCCGAGTACGCCATCAGCTGCGACTGCGAGGTTCGCTCGAGGGTGAGGAACCACCAGGCAGCGCTGTCGACGGTGTGCCCGACGGTGAGCATTCCGTGGTTGCGGAGGATGACAGCCTTGTGCTCGCCGAGCGCCTGCCCGATCCGCCGGCCCTCCTCCGCGTCGAGGACCACGCCGGTGTAGGTGTCGTGCACGCCGATGTCCTCGTAGAACGCGCAGGAGTCCTGCGTCAGCGGCTCGACCGTCATCTCGAGCGACGAGAGCGTCTTGCCGTACGGGCCGTGGGCGTGCGCCGCGGCGATGACGTCGGGCCGGGCGGCGTGCACCGCGCAGTGGATCGCCACGGCGGCGCCGTTGACGGCCCGGTCACCCTCGACGACGTTGCCGGCGTGATCGACCCGCACGAGGTCGCTCTGCTTGATCATGCTGAAGTGCATGCCGAACGGATTCACCCAGTAGGAGTCCGTGTGCTCCGGGTCCCGCGCGGTGACGTGCCCGGCGACACCTTCGTCGAGCCCGGCCTTGCTGAACATCCGGAACGCCGCCGCGAGGCGAACCTTGCGGTCGTAGCGCTCCTCCTCGACCGACGAGAAGGTCGGCGGCAGGGGGATGCTGAGCTGACGCGGCGAGGCCTCGGGCTGCTCGGTGACGGCGGCCTGGACGAGCTCGTCCGCATGCGCCTCTGCCTGGGGGTTGTCCGCGTGCACGGTTGACATGACGGTCTCCGATTTCGTCGCTGTCCGGCAGCGTTGCCGGGCGTGCTTAGGTCAGTCTGACACGCGGACCTTGGCGCGCGGACGCCACGCCGTGGCGGTTCCCTCAGTGTTCGAGGGACGTTCGTCCGGATCGTCCCCGGGGAGGCAATGTCCCATCCGCAGTGACAGCGTCAGTGCGGATGCGCCGCTCGACGTGACGTCGGCGGAGTCTCGGGACACACCGGGCTAGACGCGTGACACCCACCTCGGGGGCGGGTGCTTCGACCAACTGAAGATCGGGTGCGGCGGTCCCACAGCAACCCGCCGGCCGTAGGGCCTTTCCCCCCGCCAAGGATCCCACGTGACCCACCCAGGTCGACCCATCCCCGCGATCAGGAAGCAACCACAGAACGCTCGCCGCCCGCACACGATCGGGCCGGTGTTTCGGCTGCTCCTCGCGGTGCTCGCGGGGAAGCTGTCACTGGCCGCCTGTCAGATTGGCGGCAGTCCGGAGGACAACAGCCCCACGGCAGCGGCAGAACCGACCGGCACCGAAGCGCCGTCGAACGATTCCCCGTCCGCGCTGCCGACGGAGACCGTCGCGCCCACCGACAGTCCCTCGCCCGAGGTGACTCCCATGGAGACGCCCGCGCCGGAGACTCCCGCGCCAGAGACGACCCCGACGCCCGATCCCACCCAGGGCGACCCGGGCGGTGGCGACAACGCCCCGACTCCCGGTACCGGCTCCTTGGCCATCGGCGCCGCTCCCCCGATGACCTCGTTCAACCACAACATGCGCGCCGCGACCAAGGACATGGAGTCGAAGGTCGGTCACCTCCAGACCCGCCGCGAGTACCGGCAGTGGAATGAGGACTGGGCCTCCTACGTGTCCGACGACAAGGCGAACGGCCGCCTCCCGGTGATCTCGGTGAAGCCGCCGCAGCAGGCCCCTGGGGGCTGGAACGCCGTCGCCTCGGGATCCGTGGATCAACGCATCCGGGACCAGGCGACCGAGCTGGCATCCTTCGACACGCCCATCTACCTGACCTTCCATCACGAACCGGAGAACGACGCGCCCCAGCAGTCCGCTGCCTTCCGGGCGGCTCAGATCCACTTCTACGACGTGGTCAAGTCGGTGGCTCCATCCCTTCAGATCGGCCCGACCCTGATGGCCTACACCGCGCGCGGGGGCAGCGGACGCAACGTGAACGACTGGCTCGCACCCGACGACAAGATGGATTTCGTCGCGTGGGACGGCTACAACTTCAACGGTCCCGGCAGCAAGACCTGGCAGACGCCCGCCCAGGTGTTCGACAAGCCGCTCGCGGTCAACACAGCGCACGAAAAGCCGACGTTGATCTCCGAGATCGGCATCAACGGCCACTACGACGGGCCGCAGGGCCAGTCACCGGTGCAGTGGCTCCGGGACGCCTTGGCCTACGCCCGCGACAAGAACGTCGTGGCGCTGTGCTACTTCAACACTGGCAGCACCGCCAAGGAGAACAGCGTGATCATGACCCCCCCGATGGAGGACGTGTTCCGGCAGGCACTGGGCAGCTGAGCGAGTGACGGTGCGCTGAGCCCGTTCAAGGTCAGAGCCGGCTCAGCGCGCCGTCCATCCGCAGTCCAGCGGCACCGCCGCACCGGTGAAGCCCCGGCCGGAGGGGCCGAGGAGATAGGCCGCCGTATCGGCCACCTCCTCCGGCTCCAGCAGCCGCTTGAGGGCGTGCGGGGCGAGGATCACCTCGTTCAACACGCGGTCTTCAGAGATGCCGTGCGCCTTTGCCTGGTCGGCGATCTGCTTCTCGACCAGCGGGGTGCGCACGTAACCCGGGCACAGTGCGCTGGCGCTGATCCCGGCCTCGCCGCCCTCGAGCGAGAGCGTCTTCACCAGCCCGAGCACCCCGTGCTTGGCCGAGACATAGGCCGCCTTGTACGGGGAGGCCGCGAGGGCGTGCGCGCTCGCGATGACGAGGAAGCGGCCTCCGTCGGGAGCCTCCAGCAACGCCGGCCAGGCGTACTTCGCCAGCAGGAACGGGCTGGTCAGCAGGAGGGCGATGAGTCGATCCCAGTGGTCTTCGGGAAAGTCGGCGATCGGCGCGACATGCTGGTAGCCGGCATTGGCGACCACGGCGTCGAGCCGGCCGAACCGCTCGATCGCGGCATCTACCGCTTCCCGGTTCCCGGCCCGAGTGGTCAGGTCGACCTCGACCCCGGGGATCGGCCCCGAAGCGGCGGTGAGGTCGGCGCCGAGGACGTCCCAGCCGTCCTTGATGAGTCGTTCGGCTATCGCCTTGCCGATACCGCTAGCGGCACCCGTTACGAGCGCGGCTCGTCTGTTCGACATCGTTCCCCTCTCGACTGCGTCCCGATGCTGCGTCCGTGACAGACCCTCGGCGTCAGAACTGGACCTGCGCGAGACCGAGGACCTCGGTGCGCCAGTCCGCGTAGGACATGTCGACATCGCTGCTTCCGGCCGGCGGACCGGAGGCCGACGATGCAGAAACATCCTCCCCCGCCGCACACCGGGCGATCGCATCCGGGCTGCTGTCGTGCGCCAACACGCGTACCCGGAGCCGACGCGGGGCCTCCTCGGCACGCAAGGCGTGGGCGAGGACCCGCAGGAGCGAGCCACGCGCCGCCTGGTCGTCCACGCTGGTGCCAGGCACCGGTGAGTTCCCGGCGACAAGGACGACGCTGGCACCCTCGCCGAGATGCGGCAGGACCGCCGCCGCCGAACGGAAGCGGGCGAGCAGACCATCCGCGAGAAAGCGCCCGACCCGCTCGACCAGGGAGTCAGCGGCGAACTGCTGCTCGATCGAGAGCAGGGTCGGGAGCTGGATGTAGACGTCGGCCTTACGGCCGGCCAGACCGACGGCACCGTTGTAGATCACCGTCGCCCCGATCTGCTCCAGCGCTCGCTGAACCGGTTGCGCGGCCTGCTCAGCTCCAGAGATGAGAACCAGCATCGGATGACTCCTCTATGGCATTTTGGTCATGGCTCTTGGGGTCCGGACGTCGACAGGGCGGCAACTGCCTGCAGCAGCGGTGGCCAGTGCTCACGCAGCGACTCCCTGCCCATGAACAGACCGAGGTGTCCCCCACTGCTGACCTGTCGGGCGGATTCGGTGCTGCCGGCGTAGTCGGCCAGCGCGAAGACCTGGTCCGGCGGCGTGATGTGGTCCGTCTCGCCGGCGAACAGGAACAGCGGTGCGGTGATGGCCCCGAGGTCCACGGTCCGGCCGCCGATCTCGAGCTCACCCTTGATCAGCGAGTTCCGCTGGAACAGGTGCTCGACGATCCAGAGGTAGAACCTGCCGGGGATGTCCTGGGTCCAGCGGAACCAGGTGTCGAATTCGCGGTAGCGCTCCACGTACGCCGGGTCGTGCATGTTGCTGAGCAGCTGCAGCCGACGATCGATCTCGTTGTCCGGCTTCAACGCGATGAACCCGGCCAGCATCGAGTCCCCCGGCAGTACGCCGCCGGCCCGATCGACGATCCCCCGGTAGGTGTCGATGCCGCCGTCCGGCGCGAGTGCGCGTACCCAGTCGTGCAGGACCGGCTCCCCGCAGTGGTAGTCGATCGGGGCGCCGGCAATGGTGAGGGTGTGCACCCGGTCGGCGTTCAGCGCCGCCCAGATGACCGCGAGCCACCCGCCCTGGCAGTCGCCCACCAGGTTGATCCGACCGTCCGGACCACCGTCGGTCAGCGTGTCCGCGGCACGGGTGACGGTAGCGAGGTACTCCTCGATCCCGGCGTCCTTCGTGGCCTCCGACGCACCGACCCAGTCGAGCGAGGCGAGCGGGCTCAGACCGGCGTCGAGCATCGCGCCGATCTGGCTCTGCTCCGGTGAATAGTCGACGATGCAGGACGAGTGACCGGCCTGCGGTGGCAGCAGCAAGGTCGGGACGACCGGATGCGGCGGCGCGGGCCGCGCGCCCGAGAAATCCCGAAGACGCGCCACCCGGTTTTCCCAGACCACCTCATGGCGCGTCGACCACGCGGGGGTGCGCACCTTGGTGGTCAGGGCCAGCCACTCGAGGTACTCGACGCCGAGGTCGAGCGGCGTTGCTCGCCGCCCGATCGCCGAGGCCCAGTAGTCCGTTACACCCTTCTGCCAGGCCTCCGCCGAGGCGAAAGTGGCGTCGAGGAGCTGGCGCGGGAGTCCGAAGGTCGGCGGGCTGCTCACTGCTTCAGCAGCTCGCGTGCGGCGTCCACGTACGTGCTGCTGATGGCCTGCACGAACTCGGCCTGGGCACCGACGATCGCCTTCACCCAGTCCAGCTGCGTGGCACCGGCCAACCGCTCCTCGACGCTCACGAAAGACTGCATCGCCTTCTCGTAGGCATCGAGACCGGCCGCACCGGCGATGCGGGCCGCCGCCATGGCCCGCTCGTTGAGCTCGCGAATCCGCGCCATGGCGGCTTCCGCGTTCTCCTGCAGCTGGCCCGCGTCTCCCAGCCCGGCCCCGTGAGGGAAGCCGGTGCCCTTCGTCCCTGCTCTGCTTTCGACCATGAGGACCTCCACGTCCTGTCGTTAGCTAGATTAGCAGCCTATAGCTATCAGACGTAAAGCCCGCCGTTCACCGACCAGACCTGGCCGGTGATGTAGGACGACGCGTCGGCGCAGAGGAAGTGCACGACGCGGGCGATCTCCTCCGGCTTGCCGAGGCGACCGAGCGGAATGGTCTTCCGGACGCCGTCGAGCACCTTCTCCGGCACCGAGGCGAGCATGTCGGTCGCCACGTAGCCGGGGGTGACGGTGTTGACCGTGACCCCGAGCGCGTCGTCGCCGAGCTTGCCGGCCTTCGCCAGCGTCGCGGCGCATTCCTTGGCGAGCGTCTTGGTCAGTCCGAACAACCCGGATTTGGCGGCCGCGTAGTTGGCCTGCCCGATGTTGCCCATCTCGCCGACGACGGAACTGACATTGACGATGCGCCCGGTGCCCCGCTCCAACATGTGCTCGAGCGCGGCCCGGCTCATGTAGAAGGCACCGGACAGGTCGACGTCGATGACCTTCTGCCAGTCGTCGTCGCTCATCCCGAGCAGCTTGCCGTCGGCGGTGACGCCGGCGTTGTTGACCAGGATGTCCAGGCGACCGTGCCGGTCGATGACCTCCTTGACCGTCCGGCGGCAGTCGTCCGACGAACCCACGTTGCCCGTGTGGAGGGTGAAGTGCGCGTCCGGGTGGTCACGCTCGAGGTCCTGCAACAACGCGTCGGCAGCTTCTCCGCCCTTCGTGGACCCGGCGGCGACGGATGCGCCCTGATTCGCCAGGGACCGGGCAATGGCCGCGCCGATGCCACGGGTGCCGCCGGTGACGAACGCGACCTTGCCGGCGAGCTTGTCACCCCGCGCCTGCTCGTTGACGACGGACAGATCCGGCGAACGTGTCTCGGTGCTGGTCATGCGGTTTCCTGCCTTTCGGAGCGTGCGTTGGAGCGGTCGTTGAGCCAGGCCACCAAATCGGGCCAGATCTCCTTCCGCGCCTTGGATCCGGCCATGAGGCCGATGTGACCGCCGGGGCGGTCGAGATGGGTGACGTCGGGACTGCTGACCAGATCGAGCAGCGGCAGCGTGGTGTGCCGAGGCGCGATGTGGTCGGCGCCGGCGGTCACGACGAGCAGAGGCACGTCGACGCTGCCGAGGTCCACCTGCGCGTCCCGCAGGCGCAGGGTGCCCTTGACCAGCCGGTTCTCCTTGTACATCCAGGTCACCCACTGCCGGAACGCCCGGGACGGGAAGGGCGGGTTGTCACCCACCCAGTGCGCCATCGGCTGGTAGCTCTCGCGCCGGACGCTGCCGTCCAGCACCTGGCTGAAGAGCTTGCGGTAGGTGGCCCACCAGTTCGTGACCGGCTTCATCGTCTTGTTCGCCCAGTCGATCGCCCGGCCGGGGATGACGGGCAGCCGGTCGGCGACGTAGTCGACGTCGAGTTCGTCGCCGCCGACCCAGTCGGTGTAGAGCGAACCGGACGGGTCGACCGGCATCGTCAGCACGACGAGGTTGCGCACGGGATCGACCGCGTCCGGCCCGGACTGGGCAGCTGTCGGCAACGCAGGAAGCACCCGGTCGCGCATCAGAGCGACGTACATCGCGCAGAGGGTAGCCCCGATGCACCAGCCGAGCAGCGTCACCTGCGGGGCGCCGCTGGCCCGCAGGGTCTCGCGGACGCCGGCGTGGATCTCGTCGCACACGTAGGTGTCGAGGCCCATGTCGGCGTCCTCGTCGTCCGGGACACCCCAGTCGAGCAGGAAGACGTCGTAACCCTCGTCGAGCAGGTACTCCACGAAGGAGCTCCCGGGCGCGAGGTCGAAGATGTCCGGCCGGTTGATGAGGGCGAACACGAGCAGGACCGGGACATCGTGCGTGCGGCGGGTGTTGCGATACCGGTAGAGCGTCACCTTGCGATGGGTCCAGACGACATCCTTGGCGCTGACGCCGACCTCCACGTCTTTCGTGGTCAGCAGGATGTTGCTGAACTCGGTCACCGCCGCCGGGAGCCGGGCGACCGTCTTCACGGCGGGCACGAGCCCCAGCGTGCTCACCGGCTCCGCCCGGAGTCGGTCCCGTTCGCCCGCCTGAGCTCCGCCTCCAGCCGCTCGACCTCGGCGAGCAGGCGCTCCAGCTTGTCCTCGGTCCGGGCCTGCTGCACACCGATGCGGGCGAGGTCCTTGCGTCCGGCCAGCCGCAGGTTGCGCACCGCGAGGTCGGCGACGTCGCTGCCGATCCGGGTGACGGCGATGGCGTTCTCGGTCACCCAGCCCAGCAGCGTGGCGAAGCCTCGGCCGCTGACGGCGGACTCGGCCTTCTCCGCCGCTGCGGACTCGAACGTTCCGGCGATGGAGCTCGCCGCGTCCCCGAGCGTCCGCGCGGTCCGGTCCTGAGCCCCGTTGGTCGACGGCTCCTTGGGGGCCGCCTGGGTCGCACCGGCTTGCTTGGCGGACTCCGTGGTCGCCGCCATCAGCTCGCGCCCGGCTTCACCTGGTCGGCCAGCTGCTGGACGACGTCGGGGTCCTTGAGCGTGGAGACGTCGCCGAGATCGCGGCCTTCGGCGATGTCCCGCAGGAGCCGCCGCATGATCTTGCCGGAGCGGGTCTTGGGCAGGTCGTCGGCCCACACGATCTGCTTCGGCCGGGCGAGCTTGCCGATGTGCTTCGCGACGTGCTCGCGGACCTCGATGACGAGGTCCTCGTTACCTTCCTGGTCGCCGGTGAGAGTGACGAACGCGAGGATCGCCTGCCCGGTGTCCTCGTCGTTCTGTGCCACCACCGCCGCCTCGGCAACCGCGCCGTGTGACGTGATCACCGACTCGACCTCGGCAGTGGACAGGCGGTGCCCGGAGACGTTGATGACGTCGTCGATCCGCCCGATGATCCAGAAGTAGCCGTCCTCGTCGCGACGGGCACCGTCGCCGACCAGGTAGGTCTGGTCGCCGAAGCGAGAGAAATAGGTCTCGACGTACCGGTCGTCGTCCTGCCAGAGCGTGCGCAGCATCGCCGGCCAGGGCTTGGTGAGCACGAGCAGCCCGTTGCCGGACTCGACCTCCTGACCGTCCTCGCTGAGGAGGTCCGCCGAGATGCCGGGGAGCGGCTTCGTCGCCGAGCCCGGCTTGGTGTGCGTGTAGGCCGGTAGCGGCGAGATCATGATGGCGCCGGTCTCGGTCTGCCACCAGGTGTCGACGATCGGGCAGCGCCCTCCGCCGATGACCTCGGAGTACCAGAGCCACGCCTTGGGGTTGATGGGTTCGCCGACCGTGCCGAGCAGCCGCAGCGAGGACAGGTCATGGCGACCGGGGTACTCGACGCCCCACTTCATCGCCGCGCGGATCGCGGTCGGAGCGGTGTAGAGGATGGTCACGCCGTAGCGCTCCACCACGTCCCACCAGGCGTCCTTTTCCGGGTAGTCGGGGGCACCCTCGAACATGACGCTGGTGCATCCGTTGAGCAGCGGTCCGTAGACGATGTAGCTGTGACCGGTGATCCAGCCGACGTCGGCGGAGCACCAGTAGACGTCGGTCTTCGGATCGAGGTCGAACACCACGCGGTGCGTGAAGCCGACCTGCGTGAGGTAGCCGCCGGTGGTGTGCAGGATGCCCTTGGGTTTCGCCGTCGAGCCGGAGCTGTAGAGGATGAACAGCGGTGTCTCGGCCTCGACCGGCTCGGCCGGGCAGTCCTCGTCGGACTCGGCCAGCAGTTCGTCGTACCAGAGGTCGCGCCCCTCGGTCATCGGAACGTCGATGCCGGTCGCGCGGACGACGACGATGGTGCCGACGGATGGCATCCCCTCCAGCTCTTCGTCGACCGCGGGCTTGACCGGCGCCGTCTTGCCCTTGCGCCGCGCGCCGTCGACGGTGACGAGCACCTTCGCATCGGAAACCGCCATCCGCTCGCGGACCGACCCGGCGGAGAAGCCACCGAACACAACGTTGTGGATCGCTCCGATGCGGGCGCACGCCAGCATCGCGACCACGACCTCGGGGATCATCGGCAGGAAGATGCCGACGACGTCGCCCTTGGTGACGCCGAGCTTCTTCAGCGCGTTGGCGAAGCGGGAGACGTCGGCAAGCAGACCCGCGTAGGTGAGGTCCCGCTCCTCGCCTTCCTCACCGCGCCAGTGGAAGGCGACGCGGTCCCCGATGCCCGCCTCGACGTGCCGGTCCAAACAGTTGTAGGAGGCGTTCAGCTTCCCGTCGGCGAACCAGGTGTAGAACGGCGCCCGGCTGTCGTCGAGGACGGACTCGAAGGGCGTGGCCCAGGAGAGCTCGCGCGCCTGTTCCGCCCAGAACGCGGTGAAGTCCTGGTCCGCGGCGGCGTGCATCGCCTCGATGTCATCCGACCGCTTCGGGCGGAAGGCTTCCGGGGGTGGGAAGACCTCGGTTCCCGAGAGCTGCTCGATGCGGCGGTCGACATCCTCCTGCGAGGCCCGGTCGATGGTCTTCTCCTTGGCGGGCGCGCTCATCGGTGAACGACGCCTCCTCCCTTGCTGGTGGTGTCGGCGGGTGCGCTCAGAGCCCAGATCCTTGGACTCCGACGCCCGCCCCTACTTCTCTGTGTCTTGGATCACTTTCCGGTCGGCCCCTTCACCAAACCTGCGTTAGCTGAGAATGCAGGTCGGTGTTACCGCAGGTAGAAGCACAAGTTGCATTCGCTGCACAATCGGCCCGCACTCTGGACCTCAGGCTGTGTGGCCTGTACCACAGGAGCTGTACAGCCTCACAACTAACCACAAGGAGGACATTTAATGCCCGGATCAGTCATCGTCGCCGGCGCCCGCACCCCGATCGGCAAGATGGGCGGTGGGATGGCGTCGGTCGATGCCACCGAGCTCGGCGGCACCGCGATCCGGGCCGCCCTGGAGCGCGCCGCCGTGGCTCCCGAGCAGGTCCAGCACGTCGTCATGGGGCAGGTGCTCCAGGCGGGGCAGGGCCAGATCCCCTCGCGCCAGGCCCAGATCAAGGCCGGAATCCCCAGGGAGGTCTCGTCGGAGACGATCAACAAGGTGTGCGCGTCCGGGATCCGTGCCGCCGGGATCATCGACGCCGCGATCCGCGCCGGCGACCTTCAGGTCGCCGTCGGCGGCGGCATGGAGTCGATGTCGAACGCCCCCTATCTGCTGAAGCAGGCACGGTTCGGCTTCCGCATGGGCGACGGCAAGGCGATCGACGCGATGATCAGCGACGGGCTCACCTACCCGTTCTCGGGCAAGCACATGGCGCAGGAGGCCAGTGAGGTCGCCGCCGAGCTGGAGATGACGCGCGCCGACATGGACCGCTGGGCGTTGCGCTCCCACGAGCTGGCCGTCAAGGCCACC
>DATITC010000066.1:0-19093 GCA_035468175.1 Frankiaceae bacterium
CGCGGGGCGGACGCCGACCCGCCCGCCGGCACCTGCGTGACCGCGACCATCGAAGGCCGCCGTCCGCTGGTGGCGGAGGTGCAGGCGCTGGTCGGTCCAGCGGCGGGCAGCTGCCCCCGCCGTGCCGTGTCGGGATTGGACAGCTCGCGGCTCGCGATGATCCTCGCGGTCGTCCAGCGCCGCCTCAACGCGCCGCTCGCCGCCGCCGACGTCTACACCGCCACCGTGGGCGGCGTGCGGCTCACCGAACCGGCCGTCGACCTCGCCCTGGTCTTGGCCGTCGTGAGTGCGCTGAAGGACGAGGCGTTGCCGGGTGACCTCGTGGCGGTCGGTGAGGTCGGTCTGGCCGGCGAGGTCCGCCGCGTCCCGGGAATCGAGCGACGACTGGCGGCAGCGGCTCGGATGGGTTTCCGGCGGGCGGTCGTGCCGGCGGGCAGCTTCGCTATCGGAGCGACTCTGCCGGATCCCGATCTGGCGGTCATCGAGGTGCCCGATGTCGTGACGGCATTGACCACGGTTCTGCCTGGTCGGCGGATCTCCGGCGTTCCGACCCCCGGAATTCGACACGTTTCCGGATCGTCATCAGGATCGAGGGTCGGATCGACAACTAGTCGACCGCAATCTCGCAATAGACTGCTTTCAACGGCCGAGGCGAAGGAGGCCGATGCCAGTAGCACCGGGTGACGACGTTTTGCGCGCGACGCTCGCCGCGGTCGCGCCGGGAACGATGCTCCGAGACGGCCTCGAGCGCATCCTTCGCGGCAACACCGGTGGTCTGGTCGTGCTCGGATACGACGACGTCGTCGAGTCCCTCGCCACCGGGGGTTTCGAGCTCGACGTCGAATTTTCGGCGACGCGGCTGCGGGAACTGTCGAAGATGGACGGCGCGGTTGTGTTGTCCATGGACCAGTGGCGGATTGTGCGCGCCGCGGTGCACCTGGTGCCCGACCCGACCATCCCGACCGACGAATCCGGTACGCGGCACCGAACGGCTGAGCGAGTGGCTCGGCAGACCGGTCATCCGGTGATCTCTGTCAGCCAGTCAATGCGGATCATCGCCCTTTACGTCGATGGTCGCCGCTACGTGCTCGACGACTCGGCCGCCATTTTGTCCCGCGCCAATCAGGCGCTGGCGACGCTGGAGCGGTACAAGCTCCGGCTCGACGAGGTAGCCGGAACCCTGTCCGCGCTGGAGATCGAGGACCTGGTGACCGTCCGGGACGCGGTGGCCGTCGTCCAGCGGCTCGAGATGGTCCGGCGCATCGCGGACGAGATCGACGGCTACGTCGTCGAACTCGGTACCGATGGCCGCCTGCTGTCGCTGCAGCTCGAAGAGCTGATGGCGGGCGTCGACGTCGAACGCGAATTCATCGTGGCGGACTACGTGCCCTTCCCGGTCGGCCGGAAGGCGGCGACGCCGGAGTCGGTCCTGTTCGAATTGTCCACGCTGTCGGCGACCGACCTGCTCGACCCGACCGTGCTCGCCCGGGCGGTCGGCTACCCCGGCGGCGCGGACGTGCTGGACGGGCCGGTCAGCCCGCGGGGGTACCGCCTGCTGGCCAAGGTGCCGCGGCTGCCGCGACTGGTCGTGGACCGACTGGTGGAGCACTTCGGCAGCCTGCAGAAGCTGCTCGCGGCCGGTATCGACGACCTGCAGGCGGTGGAGGGCGTCGGGGAGACCCGGGCGCGGTCGGTGCGGGAAGGGCTTTCCCGGTTGGCGGAGTCCAGCATCCTCGAGCGGTACGTCTAACCCGCTCGGACCAGCTCAGCCCCGGTCCAGCACCTCCGGTCAGGTCAGCCCAAGCCCGCGATGCCAGGTCAGGCGAGCACGAGCGAGCCGCCGTAGACGGCCGCGTTGCCCACCCGGGCCAGGAGCTCGTACTGGCCGGCCGGTAGCGCCGCGGGCGACGTGCAGCCGTGCGTGTTTCCGGTTCGGTCCCAGCGCAGCTGCAGCATCTGCGCGGTAGCCGGCGTCAGCTGCACCGGCCGGGCGACCTTGGCGGCGCACGCCGCGCTCGTCCACACCGGCTTGCCGGCGGACAGCACCGACAGCGACGTCGCAGTCGTCCCGAGGTCGACGACGCACGGCTGGGTGCCCACGTCCACCAACGACAGGGTGAGCATGGGCTGGACGCCGGCAGGGTAGCTCGCCGCGTCACTCGCCACCCGCAGCGCCATGCTGCCGGGCGCGCAGGTCGTCGCGGGGTCGGCCGCCGGGGCCGGTGCGGGCGGTGCGGACGAGATGGCGGAGCTGCTCGGCGATGCTGAGGCTGAGGCTGAGGCCGATGCGGAAGCCGCCGGCGAAGCGGGCGCGGTGACCGGGGCGCCACCACCGGGCATGGGTGCCGGTTGCTCTGCGGCGGTGGGGGTCACCGAGTCCGAGCCACCTCCGCGCAGCAGCAGCACGAGCACCAGCAGCGCGAGGACGGCGACCACGGCGAGGACGGACATTCGCCGCCGCCAGAAGACCTGGGCCTGCGCGTCCCCGCCCGGATATCTCAACAGCTCTGACCACATCGTGAGCGTGATGCTAGGCGCCGCAGCGGGGCGCACCTGGCATCGTGAGGCCGGTGTCGCTGAATACCCGAAACCGGAGGTCCCGGACGGTGTCGGCAGACCTCCGGCGGCTCGTCGTCTGGTTCGCCGAGGTGCGGCGGGACCTGCCCTGGCGCCGTCCGGAGGCCGGGCCGTGGGGCGTGCTGGTCAGCGAGGTGATGCTGCAGCAGACCCCCGTCGTCCGCGTCCTGCCGGTGTTCGAACTGTGGCTGCGGCGCTGGCCCACACCGGCCGCGCTCGCCGCGGAACCCAGCGGTGAGGCGATCCGCGCCTGGGGCCGCCTCGGCTACCCGCGGCGGGCGCTGCGTCTGCACGCCGCCGCCACGGCCATCGTCGCCGAGCACGGCGGGCGGGTCCCGGACGACCTGGACCACCTGCTGGCGTTGCCCGGCGTCGGCACCTACACGGCCCGGGCGGTCGCCGCGTTCGCGCACGGCCGGCGGCACGCCGTCATCGACACCAATGTCCGCCGCGTCGTCGCTCGCTGGCAGCAGGGCCGTGCCGACCTCGCCAGCATGTCGCTGACCACGGTCGAGTCCCTGCTCCCGGACGAGGACGACGACGCCGTGACGGTCAGCGCCGCGCTGATGGAACTGGGAGCGCTGGTCTGCACCGCCCGAGCACCCCGCTGCGACCGATGCCCCTTCGCCGTGTCCTGCGCCTGGCGGGCGGCCGGCTTCCCCGCCTCGGCGACGCCGGTACGGCGGCGCCAGACGTATGCCGGCACCGATCGACAGGTCCGCGGACGGATGCTGGCGCTGCTCCGGGAGGCGACCGGGCCGCCAGCCCGACGGGATCTCCTCGCGGTCTGCCCGGACCCGCAGCAGGCGCTCCGGGCCCTGACCGGACTGCTCGACGACGGACTGCTCGAGGCGTACGGCGACGACCTGGTCACGTTGCCCGGCTCAGCCAGCGCAGCCAGCCCAGCCAGCCCAGCGAGTCCCGCCGGCTCAGGCGCGTTCGAGCAGAGCGGCGTAGAGGGTGAGACCGGGCCCGAAGGCCATCGCGACGACCGGACCGGGCTCGTCGGGTAACCGATCCAGCACGAGCAGGACCGTGGCCGAGGAACAGTTGCCGAACTGGGCGAGTACCTCGTAGCTGGGTGCCATCGCTGCGGCCGAGAGCTCGAGTTGTTCGGCGACCACTTCGAGGATGCGCCGGCCGCCCGGGTGCACCGCCCAGCCGGACACGTCGGCCGGGGTCAGCCCGTGCGGTGCGAGCAGCCGGTCCCGCACCACCGATCCGACGTGGCGCTGCAGCACCGCCGGGACCCGCGGCGAGAGGCCCATCCGGAAACCGAGGTCGGTCACGTCCCACGTCATGTGGTCGGACGTGCTGGGGTCGGTGACCGCCACGACGTCCCGTACCCGCAACGGGCGCCGGCGCTCGGTCCCGGCGGGCGGCTGCGGGCCGCGGCCGGGTTCGAGCACGAGAGCGGCAGCGGCGTCGGCGAACAGGGCGTGCGCTACGACCTGCCCGAGGTCGGCGGTCGCGGGCTGCACGTGCAGCGAGGTGAGCTCCAGGCAGAGCAGCACCGCCGGTCGGCCGCGCGCTGCCACGAAGTCCGAGACCGCGCCGAGCCCGGGTAGCGCGGCGTAGCAGCCCATGTGCCCGATCACCAGCCGCTGCACGTCGGCCGACATCCCCAGGTCGCGAGCGAGCAGGATGTCGACGCCCGGAGTGCTGTACCCGGTGCAGGAGACGACGGCGAACAGGCCGACGTCGGAGGCGGCTAGCCCGGCGGCGGACAGCGCCTGCGCCACAGCGGCGCGACCGAGGGGCATGGCCTCCTCGACGTAGCGGCTCATCCGGGCTCCGGTGCCCCAGCCGCTGACGTCCTCGACCCGAGGGTCGACCGCGCCGTGGCGCATCGTCACACCGGCCGAGGCGAAGATCCGCCGCGCCACCGGCCTGGTGCGGTAATGCTCGGCGAAGAAGTCGCGCCACAGGCCGTCCTGGTCCATCTCACCCGGCACCGCGGACCCGAAGCCGGTGATGGCCGGTCGTGCGGGCCGGACAGCGAGGTCCGGGTCCGGACGCTGGAGAACGGTCACCCGGACGCCTCCTTCGTGCCGTGCCCCTGGAAGAGCCCGGCCGTCGAGCGGGTGGAGCGGAACTCCACCCGAGGCAGCGGCGTCGAACAGCGCTCTCCAGGACGTCGGGAGAACTGACGGCGGAACCGGGCCCACGCCCACCTTAGGTACGACAGAGCAGGCAGGCGCAACCCGGCCAACTGGATCTGGACACCGTGCCGGGCGAATTCCCCCCGAAGCAGGGCCCGGTCGACGAACAGCGCGGGGTCGTGGATGCCGGGAGGAGGACCGCCGGGGATGCGTTCGCCGACCGTCACCGACGTCAAGCGACCGAAGGTCGTAGCGGCGATCGTGTCGATCACCATGAGCCCGCCGGGCCGTAGCGCGCGGCAAACCTCGGCGACCAGCCCGGGCAGGTCCCGCACGTGCTCCAGCACCTCACCGGCCACCACCACGTCGGCACTGCCGCTGCGGATCGGCAACCGCAGCACGTCGCCCTGCACAGCCAGCACGTCCCGGTCGGCCGCCACCCGCAACGCGGACCGGCTGAGGTCGACCCCGACGTGGCGGTACCCGAGCCGCGCGGCGTGCGGGGCGAAGAGGCCGCCTCCGCAGGCGATGTCTACCAGGACCGCCCCCGCGGCCGGGGCGGGAGGGACCAGCTCGGCCCGGGCGGCCGCCAGCCAGAAGAGCATCGCGAAGGCGCCGTCCGGGTCGCTCCACTGCTCCACGAGGTCGTCGTACTGGCGCACGTCGTTGCGCGGGCGGGTGCGAGCAGCCATCTGTTTCCCCTACCCTCGACCCGGACGCCAGAAAGGCGTAAGCGCCCCCCGCCGCCGGAGCAACAGGGGGGCGCTTACGGTTCGGTCTTGCTGAGAGCTACTTGGACAGCTCGACCGGAGGTGCATCCGGGACCGTCGGGGGCTTGAGCTCGCCGCGGAAGTTGAGCTTCCGCGCGTCGCCTTCGCCTTCGACGTCGACCAGCACGATCTGACCGGACTCGAGTTCGCCGAACAGGATCTTCTCCGACAGGGCGTCCTCCAGCTCACGCTGGATGGTGCGACGTAGCGGCCGCGCACCGAGCACCGGGTCGTACCCCTTGTCGGCGAGCAGGTCCTTCGCGCCCTGCGTCAGCTCGAGAGCCATGTCCTTGTTCTTGAGCTGAGCGTCCACCCGGTTGAGCATGAGGTCGACGATCTGGATGATCTCGTCCTTGGTCAGCTGGTGGAACACGATCACGTCATCGATGCGGTTGAGGAACTCGGGCCGGAAGTGCTGCTTGAGCTCGTCCTGCACCTTGTTCTTCATGCGCTCGTAGTCGGTGTAGGCGCCACCGGTGGAGAACCCGATGCCGGGGCCCTGGGAGATGTCCCGGGTACCGAGGTTCGACGTCATGATGATGACCGTGTTCTTGAAGTCCACCTGACGGCCCTGGGAGTCGGTCAGGCGACCGTCCTCCAGAATTTGCAGGAGGGTGTTGAACACGTCCGGGTGTGCCTTCTCGACCTCGTCGAAGAGCACGACCGAGAACGGCTTGCGCCGCACCCGCTCGGTGAGCTGGCCGCCCTCTTCGTAGCCGACGTAGCCGGGAGGCGAGCCGACGAGCCGCGAGACGGTGTGCTTCTCCATGTACTCGCTCATGTCGAGGTGGATCAGCGCGTCCTCGTCACCGAACAGGAATTCGGCGAGCGTCTTCGACAGCTCCGTCTTACCGACACCGGACGGGCCGGCGAAGATGAACGAACCACCGGGACGCTTCGGGTCCTTCAGGCCGGCCCGGGTGCGCCGGATGGCCTGGGAGACGGCCTTGATGGCCTGCTCCTGCCCGATCACGCGGTTGTGCAGCTCGTCCTCCATGCGGAGGAGGCGAGCGGTCTCGGCCTCGGTGAGCTTGAAGACGGGGATGCCGGTCCAGATCGCGAGGACCTCCGCGATCTCCTCGTCGCCGACCTCGGCGACGACGTCCATGTCCCCTGCCTTCCACTCCTTCTCCCGCTGTGCCTTCTCGGTGAGGAGGTTCTTCTCCTTGTCGCGCAGCGACGCGGCCTTCTCGAAGTCCTGCGCGTCGATCGCGGACTCCTTCTCCCGACGGACGTTTGCGATCTTCTCGTCGAACTCGCGGAGGTCCGGCGGCGCGGTCATACGACGGATGCGCATGCGCGAGCCGGCCTCATCGATGAGGTCGATCGCCTTGTCCGGCAGGAACCGGTCGCTGATGTAGCGGTCGGCCAGGGTCGCCGCGGCGACGAGCGCGCCGTCGGTGATCGAGATGCGGTGGTGCGCCTCGTACCGGTCGCGCAGGCCCTTGAGGATCTCGATGGTGTGCGCCACCGAGGGCTCCGGCACCTGGATCGGCTGGAAGCGCCGCTCGAGGGCAGCGTCCTTCTCGAGGTGCTTGCGGTACTCGTCCAGCGTCGTCGCGCCGATGGTCTGCAGCTCGCCACGGGCGAGCATCGGCTTGAGGATGCTGGCGGCGTCGATCGCGCCTTCGGCGGCACCCGCACCCACGAGCGTGTGCAGCTCGTCGATGAACAGGATGATGTCGCCGCGGGTGCGGATCTCCTTCAGGACCTTCTTCAGCCGCTCCTCGAAGTCACCGCGGTAGCGGGACCCGGCGACCAGGGCGCCGAGGTCGAGGGTGTAGAGCTGCTTGTCCTTCAGCGTCTCCGGCACCTCGCCCTTGACGATGGCCTGGGCCAACCCCTCGACGACGGCCGTCTTGCCGACGCCGGGCTCACCGATCAGCACCGGGTTGTTCTTGGTCCGCCGCGAGAGCACCTGCATCACGCGCTCGATCTCCTTCTCGCGCCCGATGACCGGGTCGAGCTTGCCCTCGCGGGCGGCGGAGGTGAGGTTGCGGCCGAACTGGTCGAGGACAAGTGAGCTCGACGGGGTGCCTTCGGCCGGGCCGCCGGCGGTGGCCGGCTCGCCCTTGCCCTGGTAGCCCGACAGCAGCTGGATGACCTGCTGGCGCACGCGGTTGAGGTCGGCACCCAGCTTCACGAGGACCTGGGCGGCGACGCCCTCGCCCTCGCGGATGAGGCCGAGCAGGATGTGCTCGGTGCCGATGTAGTTGTGACCGAGCTGCAGCGCCTCGCGGAGGCTGAGCTCGAGCACCTTCTTCGCGCGCGGGGTGAAGGGAATGTGGCCGCTCGGCGCCTGCTGGCCCTGGCCGATGATCTCCTCGACCTGGCTGCGGACGGCTTCGAGCGAGATCCCGAGGGACTCGAGCGCCTTCGCGGCGACGCCCTCGCCCTCGTGGATCAGACCGAGCAGGATGTGCTCGGTGCCGATGTAGTTGTGGTTGAGCATCCTGGCTTCTTCTTGTGCCAAGACGACAACACGGCGGGCCCGGTCGGTGAACCTCTCGAACATGTGCGCTCCTCACGAGCGGGGCGACCGATTGCCACTGACGCGGCGCCGGTGGTCACCTCGCATGCTAGCCCCGACCCCTTGTCACCGCAGCGTGCGCGGCGATGCTCAGCCCCTCGACCGCAGGCACGGCCGAGGGAGGTCGGGAGAACCCACGTACTCCGGGCTCCACCGACACAACGGTGTCGAGGACCAGCAGTGTTCCCGTCGGCAGGACCTGGGGGACGCATGTCCGCTGTGAGCGAAGCGGATTAACCGGAAGGCAACCTGCCCGGCCTGGGAACCGGGTCGGATCTGCGCCGAATTGCCCCTAGTGAGCGGCTTGGTAAGCCTCGATCACACTGCCCGGAATGCGCCCGCGCTCGCTCACCTGGAAACCGTTGTCCTTGGCCCAGGAACGCACGTCGCCGGTGCCGTTGGAACGACGACCGGAAGAACGACGGGCGGCGCGGGGAGCGCCCGACGGCTTGCGGGCCGAGGCGACGAACTCCGCCAACGAATCGCGGAGGCGAGCCGCGTTGTCGGCCGATAGGTCGATCTCGTACGGCTGGCCGTCGAGAGCGAAAGCGACAGTCTCGTCGGCGTCGTCACCGGAGACGTCGTCGACGAGGTGAACGATGGTGCGCTGGGCCATGAATGAAACACTCTTCTCTGATCACGGGCGTGTCTTGCCGCTTGAACGTGGCGGACGGGGGGTTCCGCCGAGGAGAACAATAACGCGTGTAATGGCCGAAGTTGAAGGACTTCAGGTAACGCGTCGCAAATCGCGCTTTACGTACTCGCGGAAGCCGGTGAGGCACCTCCCAAACCGGACCCCCGGTATGCCGGTAACAAACCTACCGCCCGTTCGAATTCGGCCGGAAAGGGACCGAGGCAGCTGACCGTGGCCGGTCTAGACGGTTCTGGACGGTTCTGGTCAGTGCCAGTCAGTGCCAGTCAGTGCCGGACGAGCGGGAACGTCACCGTCTCGCGGATGCTGTTCGCGCCCGTCACGAGCATCAGCAGGCGGTCGATCCCGACGCCGACGCCCCCCGTGGGGGGCATCGCGTACTCCAGGGCACGGAGGAACTCCTCGTCGAGCTGCATGGCTTCGTCGTCGCCGCCCGCGGCCAAGCGGGACTGGTCGGTGAGTCGGCGCCGCTGCTCGACCGGGTCGACCAGCTCCGAGTAACCGGTGCCGAGCTCGCGACCGAGGACGACCAGATCCCAGCGCTCGGTGAGCCGCGGGTCCCGACGATGTGCCCGAACCAGCGGCGATACCTCCACCGGAAAGTCCCGGTAGAACGTGGGTTCGCGGGTCTGGCCCTCCACCAGCTGCTCGTAGAGCTCCAGCAGCACCTGCCCGGCGTTCCAGCCAGGCTGCAGTGCGACGTCCGCCGCAGCCGCGACGCGGCGCAGTTCACCGACCGGGGTATCGGCAGTGACAGCACCGACCTCGGTCCCGGTCACCTCGGAGACGGCCTCATGCACGGTCTTCGAGGCCCAGGGCGCGGCCAGGTCGAGGCTCCCGCCCCGGCCGTCCGGAACGGTGGTCCCCCCGACGGCTTCCGCCGCCGCCAGCACCAGCGTCCGGGTCCGGTCCGCCATCGAGTCGTAGTCGCCGTAGGCCTCGTAGAACTCGAGCATCGTGAACTCGGGGTTGTGGCTGGAATCCACTCCCTCGTTGCGGAAGTTGCGTCCGATCTCGTACACGCGCTCGATCCCACCGACGACGAGTCGCTTCAGGTAGAGCTCGAGGGCGATGCGGAGATAGAGATCGACGTCGAGCGCATTGGAATGCGTGATGAACGGTCGGGCCGCGGCTCCGCCGTGCAACGGTTGCAGCACCGGCGTTTCGACCTCGACGTAATCGTGCTCGCGAAGGCCGCTCCGGAGCGCGGCGAGCACGGAGTCCCGAGCGATCACCTGCCGGCGCGCTTCCGGATTCACGATCAGGTCCAGGTATCGCTGCCGGACCCGTGCCTCGGGGTCGGAAAGGCCCTTGTGCTTGTCCGGCAGCGGGCGCAGGGATTTGGCGGTGAGGGTCCAGCCGGATGCGCGGACGGAGAGCTCACCGCGGCGGCTGGTGATGACCTCGCCGGTGATCCCGACGTGGTCACCGAGATCGACGTCGCTCTTCCAGGCGTCGAGGCGTTCCCGACCGACGACGTCGGCGGGAAGCATCACCTGGAGTCGCTCGCCGTTCTCCTGCAGCGTGGCGAAGACGAGCTTCCCGGTGGGTCGGTTCAACACCACTCGTCCGGTGACGCCGACGGTCTCGCCGGTGGCGGAATCGGGGGCGAGATCCCCGAACCGGGCGCGCAGCGCGGTGAGCGACGTCGTCCGCGGATATCCGACCGGATAGGGGTCGGTCCCAGCCGCTCGGAGCCGGTCCAGCTTCTCCGCGCGGATACGCATCTGCTCCGGCAGGTCGTTCAGGTTCAGGTCGTGCTGGTCGTTCACGTGGTGCTGGTCGTTCAGCTGATCCCCCGCCGCGTCGCTCACGACCGGCACGCTATCGAGCGCACGATCAGGTGTTCTTCTCGAACACGAGGCGGAGCCCGATCAGGGTCAGGTCCGGCTCGTGGTGCTGCAGCGTCTCGCTGACCGGGAGCACGAGCGGGGCGAGTCCGCCGGTGGCGATCACCGCCGCGGGGCCCTCCGGGCTGTCCAACTCGGCCAGGAAGCGCCGGACCAGCCCGTCGACCTGTCCGGCCACGCCGTAGATCATCCCGCTCTGCAACGCCTCGACGGTGCTCTTGCCGATCGGGGACCGGGGCACGGTCAGCTCGACCTTCCGCAGCTGCGCCGCCCGGGAGGCGAGGGCGTCGAGGGAGATCTCGATGCCGGGGGCGAGCGCGCCGCCGAGGAACTCGCCGCGGGCGGACACGGCGTCGTAGTTGGTCGAGGTGCCGAAGTCGACGACCACGCAGGCGCCGCCGTAGAGGTGGTGCGCCGCGAGCGTGTTCATCACGCGGTCCGCGCCGACCTCCTTCGGGTTGTCGATCAGGATCGGGACGCCGGTGCGGATGCCGGGTTCGACCACGACGGTCGGCAGGTCACCGAAGGCACGACCGGCCATCCGCCGCATCTCCCGCAGGACAGCCGGCACCGTGGAGCAGACGGCGATCCCGTCGACCGGGATGCCGTCGAGCAGTCCGCGGAAGAGTAGGGCGAGCTCGTCGGCGGTGGCCCGGGCGTCGGTACGGACCCGCCAGGAGTGCGCCAACCGGTCCCCGTTGAAGACGCCGACGACCGTGTTGGTGTTGCCGATGTCGATCGCGAGCAGGCTCATGCGGTTCCCACCACCACGAGGTCGAGGCCGAGGTCGAGCACCGGTGCCGAGTGGGTGAGGGCACCGACCGCCAGGTAGTCGACGCCGGTCTCGGCGACCTCGCGGGCGTTGTCCAACGACAACCCGCCGGAGGCCTCGAGCCGGACGCCGCGACCGGCGGCCAGATCGACCGCCGCGCGCATTGTGGCCGGAGACATGTTGTCCAGCAGGACGAGGTCCGCCCCCGCCCCGATCACCTCGGCGACCTGCTCGAGCGTGTCGCACTCCACCTCGACCGGCAGGCCGGGGAAACGGGCCCGGACGGCGTCGAACGCGGCCGTGACGCCGCCGGCCGCTGCGACGTGGTTGTCCTTCACCAGCGCGGCGTCCCACAGACCCATCCGGTGGTTCACACCACCGCCGCACCGCACCGCGTACTTCTCCAGCGCACGTAGTCCGGGTGAGGTCTTGCGGGTGTCCCGGATGGCCGCGCCGGTACCTGCGACCGCGTCCACCCACCGGCGGGTCAGCGTCGCGACCCCGGAGAGATGGCAGATCAGGTTCAGCGTCGTCCGCTCGACGGTGAGCAGCCGGGAGACCGGGCCGATGGCGTGCAGCACCACCGTGCCGGGGCTGACCACGTCGCCGTCGCTCGCGGTCTCGAGCACCTCCGCGCCGGCCTTCTCCAGGACGAGGGCGGCCACGGGCACTCCGGCGATGACGCCGGACGCCCTGGCCCGGAGCTCCGCGGTCCCCCGCAGGTCGGGCGGGACCGTGGCGGCGCTGGTGACGTCCTGCCCGCCCGGCCCCAGGTCCTCGGCCAGGGCGGCGTCGACGAGCGCTGCGACGGCGTCGCGGTCGAGATCGGGTGGCCAGCCGTTCACACGGGCTCCTCAGCTACGGCGACGAATGCGGATTCGAGCGTGCCGTCCGGGGCCAGCCGCGTGAGCAGGTGGCCCCGCCAGGCGTCGCGAGCGTCCGGGAAGTCGGCCCGCCAGTGCGCCCCGCGAGTCTCCTCCCGCTCGATTGCCGCGGCGACCAGGCAGGAGGCGACCGTGTGCAGGTTCGTGGTCTGCCAGGCGTCTGGGCCGGGATCGTCGCCGGCCCGGACATCGACGTCGGCGAGCAGCTTGGCGGTGCCGGCCAGGCCGGCGGCGCTGCGCAGCACCCCGGCACCCGCGCTCATCGCGACCGCGAGCTCCGGTCGGAGCCCGGCCGATACCAACCCGGTGGGCACGTCGTCCCGCTCCGCCACAGGTGCAGGTGGTTCGTCGAAGCCGTGCTCATCGGGGCCGGGCGCTTCAGACCGGTGCGCGAGCAGGTCATCGGCGATGCGGGCCGCGAAGACCAGTCCCTCGAGCAGGCTGTTCGAGGCGAGGCGGTTCGCGCCGTGGACCCCGGTGCAGGCCACCTCACCGCAGGCGTAGAGCCCCGGCACGTCCGGCACCCGACCCCAGAGATCGGTGCGGACCCCGCCGCTGGCGTAGTGCGCCGCCGGCGCCACCGGGACGGGCTGCGTCACCGGATCCACCCCAGCGGCGCGGCAGGTGGCGAGGATGGTCGGAAAGCGCCGCTCGAGGACCTCCCGGCCCAGCCCGCGGGCGTCCAGGTAGAGGTGGTCGACGCCGTGGTCGTGCATCACCCGCGACATCTGCTTCGCGACCACGTCCCGCGGGGCGAGGTCGACCAGCGGGTGCACCTCCGGCGTCATGACCCGGACGCCGGCCTGGTCGACGAGCACCGCGCCCTCGCCGCGAACGGCCTCGCTCACCAACGGCTGCTGTCCGCGGGAGCCGGCGCCGAGCCACAGCGCGGTGGGATGGAACTGGACGAATTCGAGGTCGGCCACCGCCGCGCCCGCGCGCAGCGCCAGCGCCACCCCGTCGCCGGTCGAGACGTGGGGGTTGGTGGTGCTGTCGTAGACCTGTCCCAGTCCACCGGTGGCGAGGACCACGGCGGGCGCGTGCACGGCGCCGACGCCGTCGCGGCTGCCCTCCCCGAGGACGTGCAGGCTGATCCCGGCGACCCGTCGGCCGGGCTCGCCGAGCGGGCGGGACCAGAGCAGATCGAGGACCAGCGCGTGCTCGATGACCTCGATGTCGGCGGCCGCCACCGCGGCCAGCAAAGCCCGCTGCATCTCCAGGCCGGTTGCGTCGCCCCCGGCGTGGGCGACCCGGTCCCGATGGTGACCACCTTCCCGGGTCAGGGCGAAGCCGCCGCCATCGACCCGGTCGAAGGAGGCACCGAGGTCGGCGAGCTCGCGGACCCGGGCCGGACCCTCGGTCACCAGGACCCGGACTGCCGCCTCGTCGCAGATGCCCACGCCGGCGACCAGGGTGTCTTGGAGGTGCTGGTCGGGATCGTCGTCCGGACCCAGCGCCGCCGCCACGCCGCCCTGGGCCCAGCGGGTCGAGCCGGCGTCGAGGACCGTCTTGGTGACGAGCACGACCCGACGCCGCCCGGCGTGCAGCCGCAGCGCCGCGGACAGGCCGGCAACCCCGGAACCGACGACGACCACATCCGCCTGCCGCGCCCAGCCGGGGGCGGGAGCCCGCAGCCGGGACGGGAGGCGGACCGTCACCGGGCGGCGGTGCTGGGCTCGATCAGGTCCCCGCGCCGGGTGTCCAGAGACAGGGCTTCGGCCGGGTCGCCGCCGAGGCCGACGATGCTGTTGGCCGCGTCGACGAAGACCACCTTGGGCACGTAGCGACGAGCCTCCGCGTCGTCGAGCGCCGCGTAGGAGATGAGGATGACGAGATCGCCGGGGGCGACGAGCCGGGCGGCGGCGCCGTTGATCCCGATCACGCCGGTTCCGCGCTGCCCCGGGATGACGTAGGTCTCCAGCCGGGCCCCGTTGTTGATGTCGACGATGGCGACCTGTTCGCCGGCCAGCAGGTCGGCGGCGTCCATGAGGTCCTCGTCGACCGTGACCGAGCCGACGTAGTGCAGGTCGGCCTGGGTCACCGTCGCGCGGTGGATCTTCGACTTGAGCATGGTGCGGAACACGGGATCAGTCCTCGAGCTGGGAAAGGGAGATGTTGTCGATGAGCCGGGTGCTGCCGGCGAATACGGCGACGAGCAGCCGCGCCGGCCGGAGCGGGTCGACCGGCCCGAGCGTCGCGGCGTCGACCAGGTCGAGCCGGTCCAGCTGGAGGGAAGGCTCGTGCGCCAGCACGTCCAGGACGGTGCCGCGGACCTCGTCCGAACCGGCGCCGCGCTCCGCGGCAGCCCGAGCGGCGGCCAGCGAACGCGGCACGGCGAGCGCCGCGACGCGCTGGGCTGCGTCGAGGTACCGGTTGCGGCTCGACAGGGCGAGCCCGTCGGCGTCCCGGACGATGGGCACGCCGAGGATCTCGACCGGCAGGTCCAGGTCGTCGACCATCTGCCGGATCAGCACGAGCTGCTGGAAATCCTTCTCACCGAAGTAGGCCCGGTCGGCTCGCGTCAGGTTCAACAGCTTGTTGACCACGATGAGCATTCCGGCGAAGTGGCCCGGACGGCTCTCGCCCTCCAGCCGTTCGCCGAGCGGCCCGGCGTCCACCCGGACCAGCGGCTGCCCGCCCGGGTACATGTCGGCCGCGGTCGGAGCGAAGACCACGTCGACGCCCTCCGCGGCGCAGACCTCGAGGTCGGCGTCCAGGGTGCGGGGGTAGCGGTCGAGGTCCTCGGTCGGACCGAACTGCAGCGGGTTCACGAACACGGTGGCGATGACCGACCGGTTGTCCGACCGGGCGGTCCGGAGCAGCGTCGCGTGCCCCTTGTGCAAGGCGCCCATGGTGGGGACCACGCCGACCGGACCGGGGAGGGCGGCGCGGGCAGCGGCGAGCTCGGCTCGGGTGTGGACGAGCAGCGGCCTCGTCCGCCCGAGCGCCGTCCGGTCCAGCGCCGTTCGGTCCAGCGCCGTCAGGTCGAGCGTTCTCAGGTCGAGCATGTCGGTCACGACGCCTCCTCCGGCGTCGCCGGCAGGCCGGCGAGCACGTCGAGCAGATCTGGGCTCGGGTTCGCCAACCGACCTGCGGTGGCGCGGGCCATGGCGAGGTAGAGCGGACGTTCGTGCGGAGCGTCGTCCGCCAGCACGTCGAGGTGGGCCGCGACAGTGCCGGCGTCGCCGCGGGCGACGGGGCCGGTCAGGGCCCCGTCCCCGGCGGCGAGGGCATTGTCGAGCGCGGCGGTCAGCAACGGGCGCAGGACGGCGGCCGGGTCGGTCACCCCGGTGGCGCGGACGACGTCGAGCGCCGAGGCGACCAGGGTGACGAGGTGGTTGGCGCCATGCGCGAGCCCGGCGTGCCAGAGCGGACGGAGCTCCTCGGGGACCGCGACCGCTGAGCCACCGATGTCCCCCACGAGCTGTTCGGCCAGTGACCAGTGCCGCCCCAGAGCGGTGACCCCGAAGGCGGTTCCGGGCAGCCGGTCCAGATCCGCCGCGCTGCCGGAGAAGGTCATCGCCGGGTGGAGCGCGAGGGTCGCGGCGCCGGCGTCGGCCGCCGGCTGGAGCACAGCGAGCCCGTGCCGGCCGGACAGGTGCGCGACGAGCTGTCCCGCCCCCAGCGCCCCCGCAGCGACCAGTTCGCGCACGACCGGGCCGATGGCGTCGTCCCCGACGGCGAGCAGCACGCCGGTCGAACGGCGGGCGACCTCGACGGGGGAGGTGAGAGGCACGTCGGGCAGCAACTCTGCGGCGCGGCGGCGGGAGGCGGCGCTGCGCGCCGAGACCGCGACGATCGAATGACCGGCGTCACGGAGAGCGGCGCCGAGTACTGCGCCTGCCCGACCGGCACCGATGATGCCGATCTCGAGACCGCGTACGGGGTCGCGGTCTCCGGGCCGCCCGAGCTGGGCAGCATGAAAAGAAGTCAAAGCCGTTCCAGTCCTGAGGGGGTACCGGACGTTCGCGATTCAGCGTAACGCGATGGATACAGGACGGGATTCCCTCCGCGACCCGCGCTGATCACTCGCTGTGACGACGGTCACCTGCCGTGTCTTGATCTCAGAAGGGGCACTCGTCGTCCGGGACCCCGGGGGCGTTCCAGTCCGCTGTCACCGGGCCCCTCCGGGCTGCCGCTTGTCGTTCGCGTTGTCGCTGCTCGCGTTGTCGTCGGCGCTCCGACATGCCGGTCAGGTACGCGGACAGCTCCGGGTCATCTCCGTAGTAGTCCGGCTCCTTCCGGTAACCGCGCCCGGACGGGGCTGTCCAGTCGGTGCCGCCGTCGTCGCGGAGCTCGTAACGCCAATCGGTCTCGTGCTTGAGCCGGTGATGCGACCGGCAGTGCGGTGCCAGGTTGGCTTGCACGGTCTCCCCGCCCTCGGTGTGGAACGCGTCGACGTGGTCGAGGTCGCAGTCGTCAGACCGAATCGAGCAGGACGGGAAGCCGCAGGTGCGGGCACGACCCCGAACGAAACGGGCGAGCGCGGCGCCCGGTCGGTAGGTCGCCGCGCCGACGTCGAGCAGCCGGCCAGTCGCGGCTTCCACGACCCATCGGCGCCAGCGGCCGTCGGCGGCGAGCTCCCGCGCGACCTCGGCCGGGATCGGATTCCCGTCGAGGTCCCCAGGCGCCTCGGACAGGCGGAGCAACGCCTCCAGGCTGATCGTGACGTTGATCGGCACCGTCGGCGGACCGGTGCGGCCGCAGCTGTGGCAGGCCCCCTTCGCGGTCGCAGTCACGGCGGCGGCGGCTGCGTCGGTGTCGGTGGCTGCGGCTGCGGCTGTGTTGGTCGCGGTCCCGGTCGCGGTCGGAATCGAATCGAGGCCGAGCACGCTGCGGGCCCAGCCGAACAGGACGTCGAAGCGCCGGGCGCCGAGCGGCCGGTCGTCGCCGGGCAGCGGTTGCCGGGCATGGCTGTCTATCGCGGCCTTGATCTGGGCGATCCGTTCGATCGGGCCGGTGAACCCGACGCCGCCGACACCGTCGACCGAGTCGGTCCAGAAGTCGACCGTGCGGTCGGCCACCGCTTTCTCGGCCTTCTTCCTCAAGTGATCGGGGTCGATCGCGGTGAGAGCCTTGGCCAGCCGCTTCTTCAGCCCGAGAGGACCCGGCGGTACGGCCGCGTCCACGGCGTGGGCCTGCTCGTCGGACAGGTCGCGGGTCGCCCGCTCGACCAGCTCGACGTGGCACGGCCGCAGCGTCCCGGCCTCGAGCATCTTCAGGGTCATCGGCAACCGGGCCACCGCCGAGCAGCCGAGATCGGTCCGGACGGACGCGGCCGTGGGATGCAGCCCGGTGGCGGCGGACAGTTCCTGCCCGACCGAGGAGAGCTCTCCCTTCTCGCGGCGCTGCCCAGCGGCCGCGGCCAGGTACCTCAGCTGAAGCCCGTGCAGCAGTCGCCCCGCGAGCTCCGCCCCGATACCCCCGGCCGCCGCGTCGTCGGCCGACAGCGCCTCCGGGTCGGCGGCGAGCAGCATGGCGATCGTCTCGGGTGATGGAGTTCCCACGACCTGCGCTGCGTCGAACGGTGACGTCGTGTACTTGTCGAACATACGTTCGATTATCGCATGATCGGGCGCGGAGAAACACCCGCTGAGCTGCACGATTGCAATCTGTGGACAACCACGCGCTGTCCATAGCGGGACCACCAACGGCACCATCTATCGGGTGTGGCGGACCTGGGCGGACGCGATGGCGGCCAGCCTGCACGGATCGAACGCCTACTACCCGTCCGCGCGCGGTCCGGACGTCGACTTCCGGACCGCCGCCACCGTCGCCCCCGACCTGCTCGCCGAAGCCCTGGTGCAGCTCTTCCGGCGGCTGCCCGACGCCGCGGGGGCGCATGTCGTCGAGGTCGGCGCCGGGACCGGAGGCCTGCTCGCCGCCCTCGCCGAGCGCCTTCCCCCGTCGGCTCGGCTGATCGGGGTGGAGCAGCGGAGCCGCCCACCCGGGCTGCCGGCCCGGGTCGAGTGGCGGCCGGACCTGCCCTCCGGGATCCGCGGCCTCCTGCTCGCGTTCGAGTGGCTGGACACGGTGCCGGTCGACGTCGTCACCGCCGATCGGGTGCTCGAGGTCGACGGCACCGGCGCCGAGCGGACCGGCGGCCGGCCCGACCCGGCCGACGTCGGTTGGCTCGACCGCTGGTGGCCGACGGGAGAGCGGCGAGAGGTCGGCCGTCGTCGGGACGATGCGTGGACCGAGGCCGTCGGGCGGCTGGACACCGGAGTGGCGGTCGCCGTCGACTACGGGCACCTGCTCGGAACCCGGCCGGAGCAGGGGTCGCTGACCGGCTACCGGTACGGCCGCCAGGTGTCTCCGGTGCCCGACGCGGACACCGACGTCACCGCCGATCTCGCCTGGGACGCCGTGGCCGAGGCCGTGCGCACCCGCTGCCCGGCGGTGCACCGCACCACGCTCGTCGCCCAGCACGAGGCGCTGCGCGAGCTCGGGGTCAGTGCCGAGCTCCCGAGCCGCGCGGCGCCGGACCAGGCGCGGGCACTGCACCGGGCCGGGCGGGCCCGCCTGCTGCTGGATCGGGGCGGCCTCGGCGGCTTCGGATGGCTGATGTCGCTGGTCGGCGTCCCGGTCGACGTCCTGCCGACTGTGCCGACTGTGCCGGTTACCCCGTCCTGGGGATCTCTAGAGTGACCGGCGTGCGCGACGTGATCACGGTGGCGGTCGGCGCCGGCGCACTCACCCCCGACCTCCTGAGCGGCGGCGGCCTCGTCCTCGACCTCGGGGTCGACCACCCGTCCACCCATGGCGGGATGCGCCTGTCGCTGACCCTCGACGGAGACCGGATCGTCTCGGCCGACCCGCGCATCGGCTTCGTCCACCGCGGCGCAGAGAAGCTGTTCGAGGTCCGTGACTACCGGCAGATCCTCATGCTGGCCAACCGGCACGACTGGTTGTCCGCGTTCGCCAACGAGCTCGGCATCGCGCTCGCGGTGGAACGG
>DATITC010000067.1:0-12099 GCA_035468175.1 Frankiaceae bacterium
CGGACCAGCAGCTCGGTGTAGGCGCGCATGAAGGGGACGGTCATCGTCACCGCGGCGCGGTCCGGCAGCAGGAAGTCGGTCCCCCGGGTCCGGAACTTCTTGATGACGCTGAAGATGTAGTCCCAGCGCCCGGCGTTGAGCCCGCCCGAGTGCTCCCGCAGCTCGTAGACGATCTCCTCCATCTCGAACGCCGCCGGATACGTCTCGATGAGCACGGTGCCGCGGATCGTCCCCCGCGGATGGCCGAAGCGGTCCTCGGCGAAGCTGAAGACGTCGTTCCAGAGCCGCGCCTCGAGGTGGCTCTCCATCTTCGGCAGGTAGTAGTACGGGCCGCGTCCGGCGTCGAGCTGTCGCTGCGCGCAGTGGAAGAAGTAGAGCGCGAAGTCGAACAGGCTTCCGCTCATCCGCTCACCGTCGACGAGCAGGTGCTTCTCGGGCAGGTGCCAGCCGCGGGGGCGGACCACCATGACGGCGATCTCGTCGCTCAGCTTGTACGGCTTGCCCTCGGGCGAGGTGAAGTCGAGGGTCCCGTCGAGGGCGTCGCGCAGGTTCCGCTGACCCTCGATCATGTTTTCCCACAGCGGGCCGTTGGCGTCCTCGAAGTCGGCCAGCCACACCTTCGCCCCCGAGTTGAGGGCGTTGATCGTCATCTTGCGGTCGGTGGGCCCGGTCATCTCGACCCGACGGTCCTCCAGGCCGGGCGCCGGCGGGGCGACCTGCCAGTCGCCCTCGCGGACGTCCTTGGTCTCCTCCAGGAAGTCGAGCGTGCCGCCGTCCGCCAGCTCCGCGTAGCGATACTCGCGCGCCTGCAGGAGCTCGAGCCGACGGGCGTTGAACGTCCGGTGCAGCTCGGCGAGGAACTCGACCGCCTCCGCGGTGAGGACCTCGTCGTAGCCGTCTTTCATCGGGCCAGTGATCTCGACGCCGGCGGGGAAGGTCATTCCCGGAGCTCCTGGTTCCCTGCGGATGCACGTCGCGCTGGGGTTGTGGCGACGGTCACGTTCGCAACCTAGGTTCCGCTGGCCGACGCCGTCAAACCGGGATCAATCGCGTTCGGCAACAGAACCCACGACCGGCTCCGCCCGGGACGGGATGCACGGCACGGCAAATGCGGCTGCTGCGGCGGACAGGGCGAACGCCGCGGCGTATCCCCCGGCTCCGGCACCCCCGGCGGCGATGAGCGCACCGAGTACCGGAGGGGTCCCCGCGGCGACCAGGTTCTGCGCGGTGTTCTGCGTGCCCATCACCCGACCGGCGGCGGTACGGCCGGCCCGTTCGGCCACCGCCGTGTTCGACAGGCCGTTGGTGCTGACCGAGACCACGGCGGCGACCAGGAGCAACGTGACCACGACCGGCATCCCCGCCGCTGCGGCCACGGCGAGCAGGCCCAGCACCAGCCCGACCGCGACGGCGAGGATCCGCATCGGGGCGAGACGCCGGCCCACCCGGTCGGACCAGACGCCGGCCGACAGCCGAGCGCCCGCACCGGCGAGCTGGGCTGCACCGAGCAGGAGTCCCGCGGCCCCGTTCGACCACGACCGCACCGAGACGAGGTAGTCGAACGAGAACGCGGCGACGGCGAACTGCGGGATGATCAGCAGCGCGCTGGCGGCGTGCACCCGCCAGAGGAATGGGGTCCCGTACATCCGCTCCGGGGAACGGTTGGAACGGTGGCCGGCCGCCGCGACGGGACGATCGGGAGCGTCCCGGATCAGGGCGAGGGCCAGCACAGCGGCACCGAGGCAGCCAAGGCCCAGCCCCGCGAAGGCCCGGCCGGTCCCTCCGGCGCCGAGCGCGGGCAGCACCAGCGCGGCGGCGACGATGCCGAGCGGCTGCGCCGTCTGTCTGATCCCCATTGCCAGGCCCCGCTGACCGGCCGGGAAGCGCAGGACGAGCCGGCCGCTGGTCGCCTGGGCCGACGACGCGAAAGCACCCGCCGCGACCAGCAGCAGCCCACGCGTGACGGTGCCGCCGGCCCCGGCCGCCGCCAGGACGATAACGCCGGTCGCGGTCAGCCCGACGCCGAGGACGCGTTGCTCGCCGAACCGGTCGGCCGCCATACCGGCCAGCACCAACCCGCACGTGGTCCCGGCGATCGGGGCGCTCACCAGCAGGCCCGCGCTCGGCAGGCTCAGCCCTTCGGCCCGCCAGGCGGGCAGCAGGTAGCCGAGGCCGTACTGGTAGGCACAGGCGATCAGGGTGGCGATCAGCCCGACGAGAAGATACCGCCAGCGCCGGTCATCGACAGCGCCGCTGGTCACACCTCCATGATCCCGGTGGATCGCGGGGCGCGGCGTGAATCCGGAAACGCCCCCGGCCCAACGATCAGTCCGGGAGCTCCAGGACCCGCGCGTGGATGGCGTCCCGGCCGTTCAGGGCGGCCCGCAGCGCCCGATGCACGCCGTCCTCGAGGTACATCTGCCCGCGCCAGGACACGACGTGGCAGAACAGGTCGCCGTGGAACGTGGAGTCGTCGGCGAGCAACGAGTCGAGCTGGAGGTTCCGCTTCGTCGTGATGAGTTCCGCCAACCGCACCACCCGCGGCGGCACATTCGTCCAGTCTCGGGTCCGCACCAGGCCGTGGTCGGGGTACGGGCGTCCCTCCCCGATCGCTTGGAAGATCACTACACCCCCAGCCCGACCGGCCGGGCAACCCCCGCCGAGGTGGGTCCGGCGGTCATCGCGTTTCGGCAGCCGCGATGATCCGCCGGCGCAACGCCTTGCGGTCGGTCTTACCGACGCTGGTCAGCGGTACCGCGTCGACGATGTGGACCTCGCGCGGGTACTTGTGCGCGGCCAGGTGCTCCTTGGTGTACTGCACCAGTTCCAGCGACGTCGCGTGGGCGCCGTCCTTCAGCTGCACGAAGGCGACGACCTCCTCGCCGTAGGTCGGGTCCGGGCGACCGATCACCGCCACGTTCACCACGTCGCTGTGGCCCAGCAGCACGTCTTCGACGTCGCGAGGGTAGATGTTGAAGCCGCCGCGGATGATGAGGTCCTTGATCCGGTCGACGACATAGAGGTAGCCGTCGGAGTCCAGGTGTCCGACGTCGCCGGTGTGCAGCCATCCGCCGCGCAGCGTGCGGGCGGTCTCCTCGGGGGATTGCCAGTAGCCGTCCATCAGCATCTTCCCGCGCACGCAGATCTCGCCGTCCGCGCCGACCGGGACCGACTGCCCCTCGGCGCTGTCGTACTCGGCGACCGGCTCGATCCGGATCTCGACCCCGGGAACGGCCTTACCGACGCTCCCCAGCCGGACGGCACCGACCGGGTTGCTCGCGATCAGAGCGGCGGTCTCGGTGCAGCCGTAGCCCTCGGCGATCTCGACCTGCGGCACCCGCTTGCGGAACGCGTCGGCGACGTCCTGGGACAGCGGAGCCCCGCCGCTGGACAGGCGCCGGAGATCGGTGAGGTCGTGATCCTCGATCGGCTGCTGCAGCAACAGCTGCAGCATGGAAGGGACCACCGCACCGGTCTGCACGCGGTATTCGGCGGCGAGCTTCAGCCAGTCGCCGGGGATGAACCAGCGCTGCAGCACCGTCATGCCCGGGTCGGGCGCGTGCAGGCCCATCGTGGTCACGAGCAGCCCGTAGGCGTGCGAGAGCGGCAGCGGCAGCAGGGTGCGGCGCAGCTCGGGGTCGTAGGCGTTCGCGATCGCCGCCCAGGCGGACGTGGACATCGCGTTGTGGCTCAGCATCACGCCCTTGGACCGACCTGTCGTTCCGCCGGTGTAGAGCAGGGCCGCGAGGTCGCTCGGGTCGCTGTCGACGAGGTCCGACTCGTCGCTTTCCTCGAGCTCCGCGTAGGACAGCACCGGGGTGCCGGTGCCGAGAGCAGGCCGATCTCCGACCACGATGAGGGCCCGCATCGTCCCGACCCCGACGGCTGCCGCCGCCACCTTCGGCAGGAACTCGGGCGTCGTGACAACGTAGGCGGCACCGCTGTTCGTGAAGACGTGCCGCAGCTCGTCCTCGCTCAGCAGGAACACCACCGGTGTCGCCACCGCCCCGGCCCGCCAGATCGCCGAATAGGTGATGCCGACCTCAGGGCAGTTGGCCATGCACACGACGACCCGCTCGCCGGGGACCAGACCCGCTTCCTGTAGCCCACCGGCCACCCGGCGGGCCCGGGCCGCGAGTTCGGTCCCGGTCCAGGTGTGTCCCTCGAAGACCAAGCGGCTGTCGTCGCCGTTCCGCTCGGCGGCGAGCTCGCCGAGACGTTGCAGGCTGGTGCCGGTCGGTTCGGTGGGAAGTGCGAGTCGCATGCCTGGACCCTCTCTCTGCGCGTACGGCATTCCTACTCCGCGCATCGGGGGAACGCGGCAGCGATGTGGCGGGACAGGTGGACGAGGACGGGTACGCGATCGGAGACAACGGGAGCGACCAGAGGAGAGCACGTGCAGATCGCCATCGCCGGGGGACACGGGAAGATCGCGTTGCTCACCGCGAAGCAGCTGAGCGAGCGGGGCGACGAGGTGCTGTCGCTGGTCCGCAATCCGGAGCACGACGCGGACATCCGCGCGGCCGGGGCGCGTCCCGTGGCTGCCGACCTGGAGCAGCTCACCGTGGACGAGCTCGCGGAGCGGATCGCCGGCTCCGACGCGGTCGTGTTCGCCGCCGGTGCCGGGCCGAACAGCGGCCTGGCGCGGAAGGACGCCGTCGACCGCGGGGGGGCCGTGCTGCTGGCCGAAGCCGCGCAGAAGGCCGGGATCCGGCGGTACCTGCTGGTCTCGTCGATGGGGGTCGAGGGCGTCCGGGACGGCGCGACTCCGGAAGGTGTCGGCGAGGTGTTCGTCGCCTATCTCCGGGCGAAGCTCGCCGCCGAGGACGACCTCCGCGCCCGTCAGCTGGACTGGACCGTCCTGCGTCCCGGCGGGCTCACCGACGATCCGGCGACCGGCGCGGTGCAGCTCACGCCGGATGCCCCGCGCGGGCAGGTGCCGCGGGCGGATGTGGCTGCCGTACTCGTCGCGCTGCTCGACGAGCCGCGCTCAGCCGGACTCGTCCTGCAACTGACCGAGGGGCCGACCCCGATCGACGAGGCGCTTCAGGCCGCGCTCCGCTGAGCTGCGCTTACCGCACCGGCGCGGGCGCCCGCCCCACCTCGGGTCAGCGTGAGCAGGACTGCCAGCGCGGACGCGGACATGACGGCGACCACGACGCCCAGCGGGCGGGCGCCCCCTCCTCCGGTCAACGGCGCCGCCAGGGCCCCGATGAGGAACTGCAGGGTGCCGAGCATCGCTGAGGCGCTGCCTGCCGTCCCCAAGTGCGTTGGTCGCGAACATCGCGGCGAACGTCCCCCTGCTCGCGCCGCAGACCAGTCAGCACCCTGACCGACGGCGCGAAAGCGCACGCCAGCGACGCGGACGTGTAGGCGACGCCACCGATCAGCAGCGGTGGGCGACGTCCCCACCGGTCGCTGAGCGGCCCGACCACGAGCTGCCCGAACGCCAGACCGGCGAGGGCCGCGGTGAGGGTCAGCTGCAGTGCCCCGGCGCTGGTGCCGAGGTCAATGGCGTTCCGCGGGAACGCCGGCAGGTACGCGTCGATAGTGAACGGCCCGAACGCGGTCAGCCCGCCCAGCAGCAGGACGAGCCTCATTGTGGCGCGGGCGCTAATGCAGCGGGAGCGACACGCGACGAGGGCCGTGACCTGAGGGGCGCCACGGTCTTGTCCGCGACCGACATCAGAACGGCTGTCACGACGACAGCCGTTCTGATGTCGACCCGAGGAGAAACCCTGGCGCCCCCCGGCTACGCGACGCATGGCTCGACAGCGACCGCGAGGGAGCGGTGAGACGGCGAGTGACCTGGGCGCGGCTCGGCCCTCGTCATCGCGTCGCCGTCATCACTATTGCCTCGGCGTCGGTTGGTGGGCCCGCTCGTTGCGCTCGGCCCGCACCGCCGTCTCCTCGACCCGCTGCCGACGGGTCTCGGGTCGCTTCGCGTGCACGATCCACTCGAGGATGCCGCGCCGGACCCCGCGCGGGAACGCGTCGAAGTTGTCCCGCGCGCCGGGACGGGCAGCGAACTCCGCGGCGAGATCGTCCGGCACGACCAGGTTCTCGACCTCGTCAAGCAAGGTCCAGGACCCGTCCTGCCTGGCCCGCTCGAGGACGGCGCGACCGGCGTCGGTCATCAGTCCCGCACGCTCGAGCCGCTCGACTCGGATCTTGTTCGTGCGAGCCCAGCCGCTACCCTTCTTCCGCGGCGCGAGTCGCAGCCCCGAACGCTCGCCGTCGAAGGTGCGGGCGGTGCTGTCGATCCAGCCGAAGCACAGCGCCTCCTCGACGATGTCGTCGTAGGAAGGCGCGGGACGCCCCGTCGGACGTCGCCAGGTGACCAGCCAGACGCCGGGCGAGTCGGCGCCGTGCTCCGCCAGCCAGGACCGCAATTCGGCCCGCGTCTCGACATGGACCAGTATCTCCTCCGGCACGGGTTCAGCATCTCGCGTGCTGTCGATGGACGAGGGGCAGACGGAACACAAGGGGGATGCGGTGCGCAAGTGGGCGGCGGTCGGGGGCCTGCTGGCTCCTGTGGTGGCAACGGCGGTGCACGACCTCCTGCAACGCAAGCACGCGGTCATCCGCAACTACCCGGTGGTCGGGCACCTGCGCTTCCTGCTCGAACGCGCCGGCCCCGAGCTGCGGCAATACATCATCGCGAGCAACGACGCGGAACGGCCGTTCAGCCGGGACCAGCGGCGCTGGGTCTACGCCTCGGCGAAGCTGGAGAACAACTACTTCGGCTTCGGCTCCGACAACGACATGGAGAACGAGGCCGGCTTCGTCCTCATCCGGCACAGCACCCTCGGCACGGCCAACGCCACGACCCCCGCCGTCAACCCGCACGACGCCTGGCTGCCCAGCGCGAAGGTGCTCGGCCGGGCGCGGGGTCGGCGGCACCCGTTCCGGCCCAACTCGATCGTCAACATCAGCGGCATGAGCTTCGGCGCGCTCTCGGGCCCGGCCGTCCAGGCCCTGAACCGGGGGGCCGCCCTCGCCGGCTGCATGCAGAACACCGGGGAGGGCGGCCTGTCCGACCACCACCGCCAGGGCGGCGACCTGGTCTTCCAGCTCGGCACCGCGTACTTCGGGTGCCGGGACGCGCAGGGCCGCTTCGATCTGGAGCAGCTGTGCGACCTGGTGACGTCCGCTCCGGTACAAGCGATCGAGATCAAGCTCAGCCAGGGGGCGAAACCGGGGCTGGGCGGGATGCTGCCCGGCACGAAGGTGAGCAAGGCGATCGCCGAGGCGCGACACATCGCGGTAGGCGAGGACTGCCTGAGCCCGTCCCGACACCGCGAGTTCGCCGACGTCGATTCGATGCTCGACTTCGTCGAGCGGGTCGCCGACGCCACGGGGTTGCCGGTCGGCATCAAGTCCGCCGTCGGCGACCTGTCGTTCTGGAGAGAGCTCTGCGCCCGGATGTCGGCCGAGGACCGCGGCGTCGACTTCGTGACGATCGACGGTGGCGAAGGCGGGACGGGCGCGGCCCCGCTGGTCTTCACCGACCATGTCTCGATGCCGTTCCGGCACGGGTTCGCGCAGGTGTACCGGGTGTTCGCGGAGGCGGGGCTGACCGACGACGTCGTCTTCGTCGGCTCCGGAAAGCTCGGGCTCCCGGACAACGCCCTCGTCGCTTTCGCCCTCGGCGCCGACCTGGTGAGCGTGGGCCGCGAGGCGATGCTCTCCATCGGCTGCATCCAGGCCCAGAAGTGCCACACCGACACCTGCCCCACCGGGGTCGCCACCCAGAACGCCTGGCTCACCCGTGGCCTGGACCCCGAACTCAAGTCGGTCCGGTGCGCCAACTACCTCACGATGCTGCGCCGCGACCTGCAACGGGTGTCGCAGTCATGCGGAGTGGATCACCCGGCGATGGTCACCACAGCCCACATGGAGCTGCTCGAAGGGCTGCGGAGCACCTCGCTGCGCGACGTCTTCAACTACGACCCGGCATGGGGGCTGCCGTCCCCCGACGACCTGCTGGAACTCCGGAAGCTGCTGGCCGACCACCAGCCCGGCTGATCCAGGCGCGGGCGGACGGGGCAGACTGGGGCCCGTGGAGATCCTGCGCACCCCGGACAGCCGGTTCGACGCCCTCACCGCATCCGGCGGCCCGGACGCCTTCCCCTACGAGCCCGGCTACGTCGAGGTCCCGAGCGGAGACGGCACGACGCTGCGGGTGGCCTACGTCGCGGACGGTCCTGCCGACGGGCCGGTCGTCCTGCTCCTGCACGGCGAGCCGACCTGGTCCTACCTCTACCGGTCGATGCTGCCGGTGCTGGCGGACCGCGGACTCCGGGCGGTCGCGCTCGACCTGGTCGGCTTCGGCCGGTCGGACAAGCCCGCCGCGATCGGCGACTACACGTACGCCCGGCACGTCGAATGGGTCCGCTCCGCCGTGGTCGACGGCCTGGGGCTACGGGACATCACGCTGGTGGGTCAGGACTGGGGCGGCCTGATCGGGCTCAGGCTCGCGACCGAGAACCCCGATCGGTTCGCGGCGATCGTCGCCGCGAACACCGGGCTCCCCACCGGCGACCACCCGATGCCGGACATCTGGTGGGCGTTCCGGAACGCGGTGGAGAGCGCACCGACGCTCGACATCGGTCGTCTGGTCGCCAGCGGCTGCCGGCGGGGTCTGAGCGACGCTGCCCGGGCCGGCTACGACGCCCCGTTCCCGGACGAGACGTTCAAGGCCGGGGCCAGAGCGATGCCGCTGATCCTCCCGACGGCGCCGGACGACCCGGCCGCCCCGGCCAACCGGCAGGCCTGGCAGCGGCTGACCGAGTGGACGAAACCGTTCCTCGTCGCCTTCAGCGACAGCGATCCGATCACCGGCCCGATGGGCCCGATCCTGGCTCGGAGCATCCCGTCCGCCGCGCCGCGGGAGCACCCGGTGATCACCGATGCGGGGCACTTTTTGCAGGAGGACGCCGGGAACGAGTTGGCCGTCACCATCGCCGATTTCGTCCGGGCGACCGTCTCGCCCACGAATTTGCGAAACTAGGCGCATGCCTTCCGCGTGGCGACGCTGCGATACCTGCCGGCGAGTGCTGGCCATCGACGAGTTCCCTTCCCCAGATGCCGAGGCGACGACCTGCTCGGCCTGTCTTGCCCCGAAGCCGGCCAAGCGCCGGCGCACGGCGACGACGACGGTCACAACCCGTCGAACGTCCACGGCTAAGACCTCCCCGGAGGGGCCGCCGGCCGAGCCGGCTCCACCGCCCGAGCCGGTGCCCATGCGCTCCATGATCGGCCGCGGTGAGCCGGCGGCCCGCCGGGCCAGGGCGCGGGCGATCGCGCTCGAGGACCTCACCGAGGAGCATGCCGACGAGTACCGCAACCTGCTCGCAGCTGCTGCCGGCGAGCGGCGCGGGCCTGGCCGGGCACGCACCGAACTGGTCGAGCGGCACCGCGAGGAGTTCGAGGAACGCCTCGCCGCCGCCCACGAGGCAGAGGGCTTGCCCCGCTCCGCCTTCGGCTGACCTGCCGCTCGGCTGACCCAGTTCGGCTGACCCAGTTCGGCTGACTGCCCGGCTCGGGAAGGAGACCCGCCATCGCTACCGCACGACCGTTGGACGACGCCGCCCTGACCCGGCTCCGCGAGGACCTGGCCGCCGGCAAGCGTCCCTCACTGGTATTGCTGGCCGGCGGGGCCGGCCTCGCCGCGGGCAGCCGCGGCCAGCTGATCCGGATCGACGATCCCCCGCAGGACGCCGAGTTCCTGCACGTGAAGGTCGGCAACGACGAGTTGCCGTTCGCGCCCGAGGAGCTGGGGCTACCAGGACGGAAGCCCCGCTCGGCGGCTGAAGCGACCGGCACCGGGCCGGCCGTGCCGGCCGGCCCGGTGGAGGCACCTCGAGCGCCGGAACCGATCCTCGAACCGGTCCGGCCCGATCGGCGAACCCGCGCCGACCGGGGGTTGGGCCCGTCCACGACCTCGGCTGGCTCGCCGGGCTCAGCCGAGCCGGATGTCGACCCGTCGGTCCCGGAGCGTCCGGCTGGCACGCCCCGCGCGAAGCGCGCCCCCCGCGCCGGGGGTGCCCCGCCCAAGGTCACCCTGACGCTGCGCTTCGCCGATTTCGGCTGGACCGTGGAGACGCTGGTGTCCGGACGGCGGGAGAAGCCGCAGCCGGTGCCGCTGGCCTCGATCCGGGCGTTCGCCGACCAGCTCGAGGACCAGTCGCTGCGGCGGCAGCTGGAGGGCACCGTCGAGGCCTGCCGGCACGAGGCGGAGCAGCGGGCGTCGACGCTCCGGGCCGAGCTCGCCCGGCTGGAGACCGAGTTGGCGGCGCTGGAGGGCTGAGCGCCCCGCCCCCATCCGGGCGGCGGTTAGCTCAGCGGTTCGACCTGGAGCCGCCAGAGCACGTCGGGCAGGACGTCGTCGGTGACGACCGTCAGCCGCTTCGTCGCCCGGGTGACCGCGACGTAGAGGTCGTTGGCCCCACGGTGCGAGCCGGTAAGCACCGCGGCCGGGTCGACCACGACGACGGCGTCGAACTCCAGCCCCTTCGCCTCCCGGACCGGCAGCACCGCGACGCGGCGGGACAACTGGTCTCCCTGCGTCCCGACGAGATCTGGCAGCGCGTCAGCGAGGGCGGGAAGCAGCTCCTCGTACCGCGCCGGCGGCAGCAGCACCGCGACCGTTCCGTCCCCCACCGCATCCGCTTCGGCGTGCACGAGGCCCGGCAACGCCTCCGCGAGCCGTCCCGCCCCCACCCGGACGGCACGGGGCGGGGTGTCGCCCTCCCGCACCGAGGTCGGCGGGCTCAGCGCAGGATCCACGGCCCGCAGCACGTCGGCGGCGACATCCATGATCTCGGCCGGCGTCCGGTAGTTGACCCGCAGCTCCTCCGTGCGCCAGCGACCGGCGACGAACGGGTCCAGCACCTCCGCCCACGACGACGCTCCCTCGGCCGCACCGGTCTGGGCCACGTCACCGACGATCGTGAACGACCGGGACGGGCAGCGCCGCATGAGCAGCCGCCACGTCATCGGCGACAGCTCCTGCGCCTCGTCCACGATGACGTGGCCGAACGTCCAGTCGCGGTCCCCTGCGGCCCGCTCGGCGACGGTCAGCTCCGGGCCGGTGTCGCGGAATCGTTCGGCCAGCAGACCGGCGTCCACCTCGCCGGACAGCTCGTCGTAGGACTGGCCGCCGATCTCGAGGACACCCTCGGCGTAGGCCCGCTCCTCCTGCTCGCGCTGGCGACTCCGCCGCTCGCGCACGACCGCGTCCGGGTCGCCGAGCAACTCGGCGGCCTCGTCGAGCAGCGGGATGTCCGCCGCAGTCCACGGTGCCGCCGTGTCTCGGACCAGGAGTGCGACCTCGTCCGCGGTGAGCAGGCCGTCGGCGACTCGGGTAAGTACCTCGGGGTCGGCCAGCAGCTTCCGCACTACCCGGTCCGGGCGGAGCCGAGGCCACAGCGCGGCGATGGCGGTCCGGAACTCGTCGACGTCGGCGATGGCCCGGCGCACGTAGGGCTCGTCGCCCGGTTCCGGCCCTTCGGGGATCTCCATCGCCTGGCGCACCAGCGGCTCGACCAGGGCGCGTACGAACGTCCGGCGGGCTTCGTTGTGCGGTCGCCGTCCTCGGCGAGCCCGGGCCCGAGCCGCGCTCACGCTCCGGCGCGTGATCCGTAGCTCGGCACCCTCGAACGGGATCGTGATGTCGAACGGGAGCAGCCGCTGCCGGTCTGCGACGGCCGCCGCCAGCAGATCCGCCATCCGCAGGTCGCCCTTGAGTCGGGCCACGTCCTCGCGGGGTTCCGGACCGTCGACGTCGACGCCGGTCAGCAACTCCGCCGGAGTCGCCAGCAGGACCCCGGTCTCACCGAGCGAGGGCAGCACCTGTCCGATGTAACGCAGGAAGACCGGCGTCGGACCGACGACGAGCACCCCGGACCGGGCCAGCCGCTCCCGGTAGGTGTAGAGCAGGTAGGCGGCGCGGTGCAGGGCCACGGCGGTCTTGCCGGTGCCGGGGCCGCCCTGCACGACGAGAACGCCGCTGAGCTCGGAGCGGATGACCCGGTCCTGCTCGGCCTGGATGGTGGCGACGATGTCGCCCATCCGTCCGGTGCGGCTCTCGGAGAG
>DATITC010000068.1:0-1879 GCA_035468175.1 Frankiaceae bacterium
CGTCGAGCCAGCCGCATCCCCGGTGCTGTCCGGAGGAGCGAAGGGCCCTCACCCGATCCAGGGCATCGGTGCCGGCTTCATCCCTGAGATCCTCGACACCGGCGTCTACGACGAGATCATCCTGGTCCAGAACGAGGACGCCCTAAGCATGGCGCGCCGCTCCGCGGTCGAGGAGGGGCTGCTGGTCGGCATCTCCTCCGGGGCCGCACTGTGGGCCGCGGTCCAGGTGGCCAAGCGCCCGGGCAACGCCGGCAAACTCATCTTGGCGATCATCCCTTCGTTCGGGGAGCGGTACCTGAGCACCGTCCTGTTCGCCGACCTGGCCGACTGATCCGGTGGGCCGAGGCAAACGCCCAGCGTGGCTGGGCCGGGTGGGACGCGACCTGAACTGCGCCGTTGAACGTGATCCCGCCGCACGCAGAACCTGGGAGGTGGCGCTGCTCTACCCCGGCGTCCACGCCGTGTGGGCCCACCGGGCCAGCCACTGGCTGTGGCGGCACCGTGCCTACTTCCTGGCGCGAGCACTGTCCCAAGCTGCGCGCCAGGTCACCGGCATCGAGATCCACCCGGCTGCCGAGATCGGTGACGGCTTGTTCATCGACCACGGCGCCGGCGTGGTAATCGGCGAGACGGCCCAGGTGGGCGACGATGTCACGATCTACCACGGCGTCACCCTCGGCGGAACAGGCCTCGTGCGCGGCAAACGCCACCCGACCATCGGCGACCGGGTCACCCTCGGAGCAGGCGCGAAGGTGCTCGGTGACATCACCGTCGGCGACGACTCCCGGATCGGGGCCAACGCGGTACTGGTCCGCTCGGTCGAAGACCACTCCGTGGTCGTAGGCGTGCCAGGTCAGGTGATCTCCTCGAGCCGGCCCAACGCGCACAGACGTAGAGCCGGAACCGGCAGTGCGCCTCAGTCGGACCCGATCGCCAGCACACTGCAGGCACTGCTGCGACGGGTCGACCGGCTCGAGACCCAACTACTCAACGGTCACCCCGAACCGACCGGTCTGCAGATGTACTCCCTCGGTCTCTGGGAAGATACCGACTTCTCCATCTAACGAGGCTCCGCCTCGGACCGTCGAGTTCGATGGCTGAGCTGGTGGGGTGACGTCGCCGGGCGTGGGGAGTCATGGTGGCACACGACGGGGGCGACGGGAGCGACGGAAGCGGGGTCGATGGGAGCGACGGAGGGGGCGGAGGGGGGTGACGACATCCGGCGGCGGCCATCGCCCCGGCGACGCCGGGGAGCCGGTCGGATCGCCACGATCGCCTGGCTGTGCTCGACGGTCCACGTCACTGCCCGCCACGTTCTCTGCAACCCTGTGGCAGCCCCCGGTCGGCGGCCTGCGAACGCGCGGGTCAGCCGTGGCGATGGCGGCGAACAGCTGCGCCCACTAGGTGAGCTGCCGGTCCGCCAGGTAGTGGTTGAGCACGCGCTCCCGGGCCGCCTCCCCAAGGCGCCGCGACTCGGCGGCATCGGTCAGCAGCCGGGTCAGCGCCGCCGCGAAGGCATCGAGGTCCTCGGTCTCGACCAGCACGCCGTGCTGGCCGGAGATCTGGTCGAGGATGCCGCCGACGCCGCTGGCGTCTCCCGGGCCACCATCTGCCGCGTCCTGAGCGCCGCCGCCGCGCCCGGGCAGCCTGCCTCGACTACAGCCAACGGGCGGTGACCATCAGCCGGCGACCGACGCCGATCTCGCGCTCCCGGCCGGCTACTCGGAGCTTGCTCGAAGCAACATCACGAGCCGTTCGAGCAGACCGGAGTGGAGCGCTGATTATGGTTCAATACGGTTCATTTAGTTCGCGTCCGGAACCGCGAGCGCCTCACTGGGCCGGACCGGACGCGGCGAGTCTGTACGCCGCCTGAGTGTGG
>DATITC010000069.1:0-23629 GCA_035468175.1 Frankiaceae bacterium
TCCACTGCCGGCACCTCACGTTCCGACGTGACCGCGATGGCGGCGGGTGCGCGCCAGACGGAGGCCTCGAAGCGCTCCTGCTTGTTGGTCTGCAGCCGCTGGTAGCGGCGACGCAGGACGGTGCGCTCGGCCAGCTGCTGGCGTCGCAACACCTCCGACTCCACGTTGTGCTCGTCCAACACCACAGGGACGCCGAGGAAGAGGTCGGCCGCCATCATCGCGCTCCCCTCGACTTGGACGATGTCGAAGGCCTCACGAGCCAGGCACTCCCGGACCGCGGACCGGAGCTCCGGGGTCAGCCGCTCCGCGGAGCGGAACGGCCGGCCGGCCAGCAGCGCTCGGACCTGTGCCCGCCGTCGGCGCACTCCCTTCATCTGGTGCCAAGAGACCGCGATCACCTCGAGGCCAAGAGCTTCGAGTTCGTCGACGGACTGCAGCTGTCCCGGCCGGGCCAGCGTCACCAACGTGACGCGGTGCTCCCGGGCGAGGTAGCGGCACAGCTGGTGGATGCGCATCGCCGAGCCCGACGTCGGCGGGAACGGGAAGAGGTCCGAGACGACGAGGATGCGCAGCGGCGCACCTCCGTGCGTCACGGGCGTGGCCTTCCCGTCACCCGCCGGCGCTGGGCCGGTCACGGTGTTCGACACCGGCTTAGCAGCCGGCGAGCCGTCGCTACTTCGCCAGGCCCTCCGTCTCAACAATCTCGAGGTCGCCATCGGCGTAGCGCGAGCGCAGGACCTTCTTGTCGAACTTGCCGACCGACGTCTTCGGCACGCTCTCGATGAAGGCCCATCGCTCCGGCAGCTGCCACTTCGCTATGGACTTGCCGAGGAACTCGCGCAGTTCGTCGGCGTCGACGGTCGCGCCCTCCCGGATCACGACGCTGGCCAGCGGCCGCTCCGACCAACGTTCGTCCGGCACGGCGACGACGGCGGCTTCGAGCACGTCCGGGTGTCCCATCAGCGCGTTCTCCAGGTCCACCGAGGAGATCCACTCGCCGCCGGACTTGATGACGTCCTTCGAGCGGTCACTGATCTGCATGAAGCCCTTGTCGTCGAGGAAACCGACGTCTCCGGTACGGAGCCAGCCGTCGTCGGAGAACTTCGACGGGTCGTCGGCCAGGTAGTAGGACCCGGTGACCCAGGGGCCGCGGACCTCGAACTCACCGACGGACTTCCCGTCGCTCGGGAGAACCGACCCGTCGTCGCCGGCGACCCGGCACTCGACCGCGGGGAAGATGCGCCCGGTCTTGGTCCGCCAGCTCCAGTCGTCGATGTCGGCACCGGCCGGCGGATGCGCGATGGCGGCGAGCGGCGAGGTTTCGGTCATGCCCCAGGCCTGGATGAGCGTAATCCCGTGCCGTTCGTGCCAGTTCTGCATCAGCGACAACGGAACGGCCGCGCCACCGCAGACCACCTGGCGGAGGCTGGAGACGTCGGTCTTGTGTTCGTCCACGTAGCGCAGCAGGTCGCTGAACACCGTCGGCACCGCACCCGAGAAGGTCGGCTTCTCCTGCTCGATGAACTTGGCGAGCGGCTCGGCCTGCAGGAAGCGGTCCGGCATGAGCAGGTCGGCTCCGGCGAGCCAGCCCTGGTACGGCATCCCCCAGCCGCTGGCGTGGAACATGGGCACAATCGCGAGCAGCCGGTCCCGGTCGCTGATCCCGAACGCCGAGCCCATGCAACCGGCCATGGCGTGCAGGAACAGCGAGCGGTGGCTGTACACGACGCCCTTTGGGTTGCCCGTCGTGCCGCTCGTGTAGCACATCGAAGCCGGTGCGCGCTCGTCGATCTGGCCGTCCCAGTCGAAGCTGGGCTCTTCCGCGTTGATGACCTCGTGGAAGTCGTGGATCTGGGCCGAACCACCGGTGAGGGGCTCTCGGGTCGATTCGTCGCCGCCCACGACGAGCACGTGCTCGACGGTCTTCATCTCCACCAGCACCTTGGCCAGGACCGGCACGAGCGACGCGTCGCAGATCAGGACCTTGTCCTCGGCGTGGTTCGCCGTGTAGGCGAGCTGCTCCGGGAACAGCCGGATGTTCAGCGTGTGCAGCACCGAGCCGGATGCCGGGACGCCCAGGTAGGCGGCAAGGTGCTCGGCGTTGTTCCACTGGAAGGTGCCGACGCGCTCGCCGGGGCCGACGCCGAGCTTGCGCAGCGCGTTCGCCAACTGGGCGGCCATCGCTCCGATCTCGGCGTACGTGCTGGTCCGGCTGCTCTCACCGGTCCAGGTCACCACCGTGCTGGTGGAGAAGTTGTCTAGTCCGTGGCGCAGGAGCATCGCCATGCTCAGCGGGACGTCCTGCATCGTGCTCTGCATGCATCTCTCCGGAAGTTGATTTGTCGCAAGTTGATTTGTCGCGGTCACAACCGTCATACCCGTTGTGTGGTCTGGGTCACGCATCGCCCAGTCTTTTACTCCGACGACGGAATCTCCGCCGAGGTTCCGCAGTCAGATCGCGCCGGGTGCCGAATTTCCCGGCGGCACCTGTCCTGTTCGGCGGATGCTGTTCGTCCCTCCCATGTCCGGTCCGCAAGGGGCCACCGCATCGACAGGAGACCGTCATGCCGCAGTACGCAGCGTTGCTCTACACCGAAGACCTCGACTGGTCGGCGGAACCGCAGAGCGAGCGTTCCAAGCAGTACATGGAATTCGGAGAGAACAACGGATCGGCCATCGCCGGCGGCGCGGCGCTGTTCCCGACGTCCACGGCGACCACGGTGCGTGTCCGGGGTGGTCGTGGCGGCGACGTCGTGACCAGCGACGGTCCGTATGCCGAGACCAAGGAGATCCTCGGCGGCTTCTACCTGCTCGAGGCCGCTGACCTCGACGAGGCGGTCCGGCTCGCCGCCCAGATTCCCGCTGCCTGGGGCGTCGGGGGCGTCGAGGTCCGGCCCGTCATCCCGATGTGAGGTGACGACCCCGATCGACGATCGACTCGCCGAGGTCGTGCGGGTCGAGGGCGGCCGCGTGGTAGCCGTCCTCGCCCGCAACCTCGGCGACCTCATGCGAGCCGAGGACGCGGTCCAGGAGGCGACCATTGCGGCCCTGGACACCTGGCCGTCCGCCGGCATCCCGGCCGAGCCTCGTGCCTGGCTGCTCACCGTCGCCCGGCGCAAGGCGCTCGACGTCCTGCGACGCGAGCGCAACCGGGCCGGCAAGGAGGAGGAGGCGGTGGCGTTGCTCGAGCAGATGCGCGACGACGAACCGCCGGACGGTGACCGCTCGTCGGTCGACGACGACCTGCTGCGCCTGATGTTCACCTGCTGCCACCCAGCCCTCGAACTCGACGCGCAGGTCGCGCTGACGCTGCGCACCGTGTGCGGGCTGTCGGTCGCGGACATCGCCCGGGTCCTGCTGATCAGCGAGGACACGGCGGCCAAGCGGCTCGTCCGGACCCGTCAGAAGATCGCGCGGGCCGGTATCCCCTACCGGGTGCCGTCCGATGCGGACCTGCCGGCGCGGCTCGCGCCCGTCGCCGCGGTAGTGCACCTGGTCTTCACCGCGGGATACGCCGGCTCTCCGGACGCCGATCTCGTCCGCGTCGACCTCTGCGGCGAGGCCGTTCGGCTGGCCCGGCTGCTGAACCAGCTCCTGCCCGGCGAGCCGACGCTCCAGGGACTGCTGGCCCTACTGATGCTGACTCACGCGCGGCGGGAGGCGCGGGTCGACGAGGACGGTGGGTTGGTGCTGCTCGCCGATCAGGAGCGGTCCCGCTGGCACGCGGACGAGATCGCGGAGGGTCTGCAGCTGCTCGACGAAAGCCTTCGTCGTAGTGCGGGTCTCGCCGACCGCTACCAGCTCGAAGCCGCGCTGGCGGCCCATCACGTCGCTTCCGGCGACCCCGACTGGGACGAGATCCTCCGCCTGTACGACCTTCTCGATGAGGTCGCACCGTCGCTCGCGGTCACGGTGAACCGCGCCGTCGCGGTCGCCGAGGTGCGGGGGCCAGCCGTCGCCCTCGACGAGCTGGAGAATCCCGGAACTCCCCCGACCCTGGCCCTGCACATCGCGCGCGCCGACCTGTTGCGGCGGCTCCGACGTCCCGCCGAGGCGGCGGCGGCCTTCGGTCGAGCACTCGCGGCGGGACCGACCGCACCCGAGCAGCGGTTCCTCCGACGTCGGCTTGCAGAACTCGAAGCGGAACTGGTCGAAGCGGGACTGGTCGAAACGGAACTCGCGGAACTCGCGGCTCAGCCTGCGCCCGGTCGGACCGACCCGCACTCGTAGGCGAGAACGACCGCGTGCTCCCGGCTCCCGGCTCCCGGCTCCCGGCTCCCGAGGAGTCAGCCTGGACAGCGCGCCGCCGCGCGATCTCGATCTGCGGTGGGCGGCTACGACCACGATCTCGGCCCCGTGAAGGCCCCAGAGAGCTGCCGATCTCGCCCACCGTCGATCCACGGGCTATCAGGATCGACGGTGGGCGCGAAGGTCGGCCGCGGCCCACCCGCTCAGGCGGGTCAGGCAGGTCAGGTCGGTCACGTCAGGTCGATCTCGAAGGACGCGCCCTCGTCGTCGTGGACGATGCGGGCGGAGCCGGCCCAGTCGGCGAAGCCGCCCGTCCCGGTCTTGGGGACGATGTGGCCGAACCAGGTCGACGGATCCGACTCGAGTCCCCCGTGCTGGACCGTGACCTCGCCGTCGCGTCCGTCGTCGGTGCGGCCGACGATCCGCTCGGTCGCCACGTAGGAGCGGCTGCCCTCCTCCGTTCCGGCCGCCATGAAGAGCGTGGTCGCCGAGCCGACGATGCCCGACGTGAAGGTCTTGCGGAACACGAGCAACCCGACCCAGTCGGCGTCGAGACCGTCAGCAGTCGTCGGTGTCGCGCTGTCGACCTTGAAGCGCGCGATGAGGGTCATACGTCAGTTCCGCTCGGTGTCCGGCCGGGTCTCCCCCGCCGGACGATTCGGCGGCGGTATCGGCGTGCCGCCGCCTCCGGTGGGGCCGCCCCCGAACGGTCCGCCGGACGGCTGCTTGTCGATCCCGGCCTCACGGCGCTGCGCCGGCGTGATCGGCGTCGGGGCCCCGGTCAGCGGATCACCACCGGACGCGGTCTTCGGGAAGGCGATGACGTCGCGGATCGAGTCGGTGCCGGTGATGTGCTGCGTGATGCGATCCCAACCGAAGGCGATCCCGCCGTGCGGCGGCGGCCCGAACTTGAACGCCTCGAGCAGGAAGCCGAACTTGCTCTGCGCCTCCTCCGCGGACAGGCCGAGGACGCCGAACACCTTCTCCTGCAGCTCGCGCTCGTGGATACGGAGGGACCCGCCCCCGATCTCGCTGCCGTTGAGGACAACGTCGTAGGCGACGGCCAGCGCCTCGCCGGGGTTGTCGACGAGCGTGCCCTCGTCCGCGCGACGCGGCCGGGTGAACGGGTGGTGGACCGCGGTCCAGCCCTGCTCCCCCGCCGGGCCTTCGGTGGGCTCGAACATCGGCGCGTCGGTGACCCAGAGGAACTCCCAGCGCCCCTCCGGGATCAGGCCCCGGTCCTTCGCCACCGCGACGCGCAGCGCGCCGAGAGCCTCCAGCGTCTGCCGCTTCGGGCCGGACTGGAAGAACACGGCGTCGCCGGGAGCCGCCTCGGTGGCGGCGACCAGGCCTTGCAGTTCGTCCTCGCGCAGGAACTTGGCGATGCCGCCACTGGGCAGACCGTTCGCACCGATCTGCACGTAGGCCACGCCCTTGCCGCCCCGGCTCTTCGACCACTCCTGCCAGGCGTCGAACTGCTTGCGGGTGAAGGTGCCGCCACCGGGCACGAGTACCGCTCCGACGTGCTCCGCCTGGAACACCTTGAAGTCGGTCCTGGCAAACAGCTCGGTGAGGTCCGCGAGTTCGAGCGCGAAGCGGACGTCCGGCTTGTCCGAGCCGTAACGGCGCATCGCGTCGGCGAACGTCATCCGCGGGAAGGGTGTCGCGATCTCGACGTCGAGGACCTCGCGCCAGATCGTCGTCAGCACGTCCTCGGCCAAGGCGATGATGTCGTCCTGCTCGCAGAAGCTCATCTCGACGTCGAGCTGGGTGAACTCGGGTTGCCGGTCGGCCCGGAAGTCCTCGTCCCGGAAGCAGCGGGCGAACTGGTAGTACCGCTCCATGCCGGCGACCATCAGCAGCTGCTTGAACAGCTGCGGCGACTGCGGCAGCGCGTACCAGGAGCCGGGTTGGAGGCGCACCGGCACCAGGAAGTCGCGCGCACCTTCCGGCGTGGACCGGGTCAGGTACGGCGTCTCGATCTCCAGGAAGTCGTGCCGCTCCATTACCCGTCGGGCGGCGTTGGTGACCTTGGAACGGATCCGCAGCGCCGAGCCCGGACCGTCAGCCGAGCGCAGGTCGAGATACCGATAGCGCAGTCGCCGCTCCTCGCTGACGTCGGTGTGTCCGTCGATCGGGAACGGCAGGGCTTCGCTGGTGGAGAGCACGTCGTACGAGCTCACGATCACCTCGACCTCGCCGGTCGGCAGCTCCGGGTTCTCGTTGCCCTCGGGGCGCTTCGAGACCTCACCGACGACCCGCAGGCAGAACTCGCTGCGCAGCTCGTTCGCTGAGCTCGCCAGATCCTCGCGCAGGACGCACTGAACGATGCCGCTGCCGTCCCGCAGGTCGAGGAATATGACGCCACCGTGGTCCCGGCGGTGCGCGACCCAGCCGGCCAGCGTCACCGTCGAGTCGACGGCCTCGGCCCGCAGCGCTCCGGCGTCCGTGTTCCTGATCATGTGCCCTTCCTGATCATGCGACCGGCGGCCTCATTGGTGCGCCAGCTCTTCGACGAGCAGATCCAACGGGACAGCGCGCTGCTCGCCGCTGCCGAGGTCCTTGACCTGGGCGACGCCGGCTTCCAGGTCACGGTCTCCCAGCACGATCGCGGTGTGGGCGCCGGATCGGTCAGCGGCCTTCATCGCGCCCTTCATCCCGCGCTCGCCGTAGACCATGTCGACGTTGAGCCGCTCGGAGCGCAGCGTGTCGACGAGCACGGTCGCCTTCCGCTTGGCGGCGGCACCGAGCGGCACGACGTAGATGTCGCAGCGCGGCGGGGCCGGCGGCCCGACGGGGCGCTCCTCGGTGGACTCGGCGTCCAGGGCGAGCAGGATCCGCTCCATTCCGAGCGCCCATCCGACTCCCGGCAGCGGCGGTCCGCCGATCGCCTCGGACAGACCGTCGTAGCGGCCGCCACCCCCGACGGCGCTCTGCGCGCCCAGGCCGGCGTGCTGCCATTCGAAGGCGGTCCGGCGGTAGTAGTCGAGCCCGCGAACCAGCTTCGGCGCCTCGGTCCAGCCCACGCCGATGTCGGTCAGGTGCTCCCGCACCGAGTCGTAGTGCGCGCGGCACGCGTCGCAGAGGTGGTCGGTGAGCACCGGCGCACCGGCGACCAGCTCGATCACCTCGGGCCGCTTGTCGTCGAGGACCCGAAGCGGGTTCAGCGCAACGCGACGGCGGGTTTCTTCGTCGGGCAGCGGCAGGTTGGTCAGGTAAGCCCTGAGCTGTTCGACGTAGGCCGGCCGGCAGGTCGGATCGCCCAGCGTGGTCAGCAGCAGCTGCACCTGCGACAGACCGAGGGCGGTGAACGCGTGGGTGCCGAGCGCAACGACCTCGGCGTCCAGGGCTGGGTCGTCGACCCCGAGTGCCTCGACGCCGACCTGCTGGAATTGCCGGTAGCGGCCGGCCTGCGGACGCTCGTACCGGAACATCGGACCCGCGTACCAGAGCTTGGCGGGCAACTGACCGTTCTGCAGGCCATGTTCGACCGCGAGGCGAACCACGCCGGCGGTGCCCTCCGGGCGCAGGGTGACCGACCGACCGCCCTTGTCCTCGAAGGTGTACATCTCCTTGCTGACGACCTCGGTCGCCTCGCCGACACCGCGTTGGAACAGGGCGGTGTCCTCGAAGATCGGTGGCTCGACGTAGCTGTAGCCAGCTCGGCGAGCGGGCCAGAGCAGCATTTCGCGCACGGCGAGCCACCGGCCGGATCCCGGCGGCAGGACGTCGTAGGTGCCCTTCGGGGCAGAGAAGCGCTGCTGCCTGTCGGGCGTGGTCATCACAAACCCCGAGTGACAGGCGTGCCACCGAAGCCGCTACCGGGTCCCGAGGTCAGCTCGGCGAGGAACGGGTTGCTCCGTCGTTCGAGTCCGACGGTCGTGTCGTCGTAGTGCCCGCAGTGGACGATCGTCGCGTCCGGCAATGGGAGGACCGTCCGGGCGAGGCTGTCCATCAGCTGCTGGTAGGAGCCGCCGGGGAAGTCGCTGCGCCCGATGCTGCCGCGGAACAGGAGGTCGCCGGAGAACAGCCGGTCGCCATCGGCATCCGCGGCACCGAAAGTCACGCTGCCGCGGGTGTGGCCGGGCGTGGAACGGACCAGCAGATCCAGCCCGGCGAGCTGCAGCGTTTCGCCGTCGGCCAGCTCACGGACGTCGTCCGGCTCACCGAAGGTCAACCGGCCGAACATCGGAGTTCCCTTCGGGACGCCGATCCAGCTCCACGGGTCGGTCAGCTGCACCCGGTCGTCCGGGTGGATCAGCGCCGGGATGTTCTTCGCACCGCAGACCGGCAGCACCGAGAAGGCGTGGTCGATGTGCCCGTGCGTCAGCAGCACCGCCACCGGATTCAACCGGTGCCGCCGGATCAGCTCGTCGACGCCGTTCTCCACGCCGATCCCGGGATCGACGACGACGCAGTCCTCCCCCTCGGCGGGGGCGACCACGAAGCAGTTGGTGTCGAAGGCCGAGGCGACGACGCGGGCGACCAGCACGCGGACGAGGCTACCGATCTCCGGCCGATCTCTTCCCAATCAGAGTTCATATGCTCGGGTCGCTCGGCCAGCGACCGAAAGGACCTCGTGCCTACCACCGCCCGCGAACGTCAACTCGCCCGTCAGCGCGCCGCCCGCCGTGCCGCCCGGCAAGCGGAGCAGACCAGGAGACGCCGGCGCCTGCTTTCGATCGCCGGCTCGGTTCTGGTCGTCGTGCTGCTCGTCGGCGGCATCTGGCTGCTGGTCGGGCTCACGTCCGACAACCACTCGAAGCCACCGGCCGCGGCGCCTTCCGCCGCGACACCCTCCGGCGCCTCCGCCGCCGCGAACCCGTGCGGCTACACCTCCGGTGGCAGCGCCGGACAGGCCGCCAAGCCCGCCAGCCTGCCGCCGTTGGAACCGGACCGCACGGGCAAGTACGCCGCCACGGTGCAGACCAGCCAGGGCACGGTGAAGTTCGACATGCTGACCGACAAGGCGCCGTGCGCCGTCGGGTCGTTCCGGTCGCTGGCGTCGTCCGGGTACTTCAACGACACGCCCTGCCATCGACTCGTGGTTGAGCCGCAGTTCGGTGTGCTGCAATGCGGCGACCCGAGCGGCACCGGCCGGGGCGGACCCGGCTACACGTTCAACGACGAGAACCTCACCGGTGCTACCTACCCCGCCGGCACCGTCGCGATGGCGAACTCCGGCCCGAACTCCAACGGCAGCCAGTTCTTCCTCGTGTTCACAGACACCCAACTGGGGGCGAACTACACGCCCTTCGGCCGCATCACGTCGGGCTTGGACGTTCTTCAGAAGGTCGCCAAGGGCGGCGTGAATGGCACCGGCGGTGACGGCGCCCCGAAGATCCCGGTGCAGCTGCAGAAGGTGACCGTCGCGGCGAGCTGAGTGCGGCCCGCAGCGTGCGGCACGTGGCTGCCGCCGGTTCAGCGTTCCTCGAGCACCCGCACGGTGTCGGCACGCACACCGTCGTGCTTCATGGCGTCAGCGGCCGCGTCCGACTTCAGGAGGTCCTGGAAGTCCTGCAGGGTGGCTCCCTCGACGACCAGGCCGACATGGCTGGTGTCGGTGGGGTCGACGAACGTGCGGACGGTGAATCCGCTGGGCCCCATGAGCTCCTGCCGTTTGGGCGACTTCAGCCAGTGGTCGACGTCATCGACGTCATGGGTGACGAGCAGTGCGGGCATGTGTGCTCCCAGGAGTGAAGGTCTCGTGCCGGGTCCGGCGGCGGGTGCTACGTGGTGATCTCGGCGACCTGCCGCGCCGGCGGTGGCGGTGGTTGGGCGGTGTCGATGCCGTGCAGCCTCGGGATCACGTAGTCCCGCAGGTACCGCTCGTGGTCGCTGGTGGGGTTCTGCAGCATGCTGCCGAAGTGCGCGGCCAGCTGGTCTGGATCGACTCCGTCCCACACCAACACCATCAGATCTCCCATCGGGGTCGGCTGATGGAAAATGGTTTCCGCGCGGACCCCGCCGCGGCGGAGGAACTCGCGGTGGGCGTCACCCCGGGCGCCCGTCGAGACCTCGTCGAGAAACGCCTCCCAGGCGCCCAGGTCCGCAATCGGCATGACCGCGACTGCCTTCTGAGTCATCGGAACCTCCGCGTGCGAGTCGGTTCCGTCGGACCGTGACGAGGACAGCCGACGAGCCTGTGCGGTACAGGCGCGGGCAGTCTCTTACTCGCCTGGACAGATGACAAGGCCGTTCCGTGGCGGCTCGGACCTTCGCCGGAGCGCTACCCCGCCCGCGCACGCCGTTGCAGCACTCGCGGCGAGCTGAGCGAGGCCGGCACCCGCCCGAGGACTGTTTCCGCTGCATTCGGGGGAGGTTTGGGAACAAGCCCGTGACCCGACCCCGGGGAGGTCACGAGCCCAGGCCCGGCGGTCTGATCAAGCAGCCCGCCGGGTCGTCCCTGTAACCCCCGGCGTACAGTCGGTTACCTGGGTGTCGCTAGGTAGTCAGCGGCCAAGTCGGGCATTTGCTGCAGTCGCAGTTCTCCTCCCAGCTCCCTTCCGCTCCTCGGCTCCCGCCGAGGAAGCGAGTCGGTCGGAGCGGGTCCGTCTCTTTACACGGACGGCGGGGCGAAATGCCCAACGAGCTCAACAGCAGCACGATCATCACCAAGATCAATCCTCTCGACCCCACGGGCACGCTGGCCCAGCTCTCGACGATCCTGACCTCGGCACAGACCCTTGATGCCGTTCTCGACGACATCGTCGTACTGGCGAAGAGCCGCATCCCCGGCGCGGACGAAGTGTCGATGACGATGATCGACAAGGGTCGGCCGAGCACCGTCGCGAGCACCGGCAACCTCGCGGTCGACATGGACCAACGGCAGTACGACTCCGGCTGGGGTCCGTGCTTGGACGCCGCCGACACCGGCCAGATGCTCGTCGTCGAGGACATGTCGACCGAGACCCGGTGGCCCGAGTTCCGGGACCGGGGACGGGAAATCGGCATCGCCAGTTCGATGTCCACCCCCATGCCGCTGCAGCAGCACGTCGGCGCCGCCTTGAACGCCTACGCCCGGACGCCGCACTCGTTCGACGAGTCGAGCCGGGAGTGGGCACGAGCGTTCGCCGAGCACGCCGCCCTCGCCCTCGCGCACGCCTACCGCTACACCCAGATCGCGCATCAAGCCGAATCGCTGCGAGAAGCCATGCGCTCCCGTGCCGTCATCGAACAGGCCAAAGGCATCCTCATGGCGGCCAGACGGATGACCGCTGACGACGCTTTCAACGTCCTCGTCCAGATCTCCCAGACCCGGCACATCAAGCTCCGGCAACTCGCTGCCCAGGTCGTCAGCCAAGCCAGCGGACATGCCGTCTCCCTCGATGAGAGCTGAGACAGAGGCCAGTCAGGGTTCAGTCAGAGCCGGTCAGAGCATTCCCATCAGATGATCCCGCCGCGCGGCGAGCAGCTCTGACGACGCCGAGGCCGACGGTGGCCCGGGCACCTCGGCCCGCAGCTTGGCGTGCACCACGGCGTGTGGCATCCCCCGGCGCGCCGCCACCTGACCCACGAGCCGGTTCACCTCGCGCCGGAGGTCGGCGGCGGCCCGCCAGCTGACGGTGTCGTCCGCGCTCACGGTGTCGAGCCGAGGGTTGTCCTGCGCCGCGCCACGCACCGAGGAGATCCGCTTGCGCAGGGCGGAGTCCTGCCGGGCCAGCAGGGCCGCCGTCTGCTCCGGCGTCAGCAGTCCGGGCAGGCCGAGCATGTCCTCCTGGTCATCGCTGAGCGGTCCGCCGAAGTCCAGCGGCGCGGCGACCACCGCACGACCACCGTGCAGCACATGCGCGAACTCGGCGTCCGCGTCCAACGCCTCCCATTGCCCGACCTCGGCGGCTTCGCGCTCGGGCGGCGGCAGTGGGTCGAGGTCGTCCGAGGACGCCTTCGGGGGCGGTAGCACGTGGTTGCGGTCGGACTCGAGCTCGGCCGCCAGCGCCAGCAGCGGGCGCACCGCCGGCAGGAACACCGTCGCTGACTCGCGTCGTCCGCGGGCCCGGACCACCCGGCCGACCGCCTGCGCGAAGAACAGCGGCGTGCGGTAGGAGGTCATCCAGGCCAGGCAGGCCGCACGAGGCAGGTCGACGCCCTCGGAGACCATCCGCACGCAGACGGCCATCCGCTTCGTGCTGGTGGTGAACGCGGCGATCTTCGCGCTGGCCTTCGGATCGTCGGACAGGATGACCTCCGGCGCCTCCCCGGTCACCGACGTGACGATCGTCGCGTAGGCCCGGGCATCGTCCTGGTCGGAAGCGAGGACCAAGCCGGCCGCGTCGGTCATCCCGTGCTCCCGCAGCTGGGTGATCCGCTGGTCCATCGCGGCGATCACGTGCGGAACCCACTGCCCCCGCGGATCGAGGGCCGTCTTCCAGGCCGCCGCCTCGGTGCTTCGGGTACCGGCCTCGCTCAGTGACGCGGCGACCACCTCGCCCGCGCTGTTCCGCCAGCGGGAGGTGCCGGTGTAGGCGGCGAACACCACTGGGCGCACCACCCCGTCGGCCAGTGCCTCGCGGTAGCCGTAGGTGTAGTCGGCGGTGCTTACGAGGTTGCCCTCGCCGTCGTCGGTGTAGCGGACGAACGGGATCCGTTCGTCCGCCCGGGTACGGAACGGCGTTCCCGTCAGGCACAACCGGCGGGCCGCCCGCTCGAATGCCTCGTAGACCGCCTCGCCCCAGGACAGGCCGTCGCCGGCGTGATGCACCTCGTCCAGGATCACCAGCGAGCGGCGGGCGGTGGCGCGGCCGGCGTGCAGCATCGGCTTGGCGGCGACCTGCGCGTAGGTGGTGACGTACCCGGCTGTCCCGGCCCGCACCGGACCCACCGAGTTCGGCAGGTTCGGGTCGAGCACGACCCCGAGCCGGTCCGCCGCCTCGGCCCACTGCGTCCGCAGGTGATCCGTGGGTGCCACCACGACGATGCGGTCGACCGCGCGCCGGTCGAGGAGCCGCGTGGCCAGCGTCAGGGCGAAGCTGGTCTTCCCGGCCCCCGGGGTGGCGGTGACCAGGAAGTCGGAACTGCCGACGTCGGCGCCACGCTGGCTCTGTTCGTAGACCGCGAGCGCGGTGCGCTGCCACGCGCGGAGCGGCCGTCCGGGTTCCACCGGGCTGCCTGGGGCTCCGGCCTCGGTCTCGGCGCCGAACAGGTCGGAGGGAGCAGAACCGGAACGCACTCGCACCAACCTACGAGGCGCAAGAGAGACCCGCCGGGATGGACACGCGCTGCGCCGGCACGAACGGTCACGGCATCGAAGTTCTGGTGCGAACTCGCTGCCTGCTCTGGACACGCCGATGCGGCGGGCGAATAGTGCGGGAGCCTTCAGACCGCCTCGAGAACAAGGACGTCGACGATGAGCCAGCGCAACCCTCTCCAGTGCATCCTGCCGCCGCATATCGTCAGCAATCTGGCGCGCAACGGCTCCGAGGCGCAGCGCGCCCGGGCGATCGAACACCTGCAGATGGACCACACCGTCCGCTCGGCCCGGCTGAACCAGAGCCTCATGCGCGTCGCGGCGCGGCCTCGCCGCGTCACCGGTGGGAGCGCCACGACGCCGACGGCGCAGCGGACCATCTACGACGCGAAGAACGCCGAGACCCAGCCGCCCACCGGCACGCTGGTGCGCAGCGAGGGCCAGGCAGCGGTCAAAGACGAAGCGGTGGACGAGGCCTACGACGGCCTCGGCGCCACCTTCGACTTCTACCTCGACGCCTATGACCGCAACTCGATCGACGACGAGGGCCTGCCGTTGAAGGCTTTCGTGCACTTCGGCTCGAAGTACGACAACGCGTTCTGGGACGGCTCGGAGATGGTCTTCGGGGACGGCGACGGCGACCTGTTCAACCGCTTCACCATCTCGGTGGACGTCATCGGCCACGAGCTGACGCACGGCGTGACCGAGGACGAGGCGGGACTCGTCTACTCGAACCAGTCGGGTGCGCTCAACGAGTCGATCTCCGACGTCTTCGGCTCGCTGGTCAAGCAGTACCTGAAGAAGCAGACCGCCGAGCAGGCCGACTGGCTGATCGGCGAGGGCCTGTTCACCGCGAACGTGCAGGGCCGGGCGCTGCGCGACATGGCCAACCCGGGCACCGCCTACGACGACGACGTGCTCGGCAAGGACCCGCAGCCGGCGAACATGACCGACTACCAGCAGACCACGCAGGACAACGGTGGCGTGCACATCAACTCGGGGATCCCGAACCGGGCGTTCTACCTCGCCGCCACGCACCTCGGTGGCAACGCCTGGGAGAAGGCCGGCCAGATCTGGTACGACACGATCCGCGACCCACGGCTGCGCTCCAGCGCGCGCTTCGTGTCTTTCGCCCGGCTGACCGTGCGCAACGCCCTGATCGCGTTCGACGCCGATGCGTCCTCCGCAGTGAAGGACGCCTGGAACACCGTCGGCGTGAAGGTCTGAGCAGGCTCTGAACATCGAGGTCACCCGCAGCGGCGGGTTCGCCGGCATCAGTCGCTCGTCCTCCGCCCCGGAGGACGAGCTGCCGGCGGACCTGCAGCAGCCGTTGCGCCGGCTACTCACCGCACCGCCCGATACTCCCGGCGCGCCGGACCGGTTCGTCTACACCCTCAAGCACGGGGACCAGCAGGTCACCGTGGGCGAGAAGGCGCTCGACGACGACGGCAAGCGCCTCATGCAGTGGGTCTTGGCGCGAAAAGCCTGAAGGGCTGGCGGCCGGCCTCTACCGTGTTCAGTGTGACGCCCGAGGAGTACGCCGACCTCGTGCACCTCCGCCGGGCGCGCGATCACATGGATTGTCACTACGCCCTGCCCCTGGATGTCCCGGCCATGGCGCGCGCGGCGCTGATGTCCCCGGCGCACTTCGCGCGCAAGTTCCGCGCGGCCTACGGGGAGTCGCCCTACGCCTACCTCATGACGCGCCGGATCGAGCGGGCCAAGGCGCTGCTGCGGCAGGGTATGTCGGTCACCGACACCTGCCTCGCGGTGGGATGCACCTCGCTCGGCTCGTTCAGTTCGCGCTTCACCGAGATCGTCGGCGAGACGCCGTCGCAGTACCGAGCCCACGACCACCGGGCCGCAGAAGTCATCCCGGCCTGCGTGAGCCTCGTCGCAACGCGGCCGCGTCGCCGCCGGGTCGCGGTCTGAACCTCGCCATGCACCGCGGCACGTACCGAGCCACGCGCTTCGGACTCGAGCAGGATCGGAGAAGCGCCCGACGGGGCGGAGCTCTTACGGTCCTCCCATGACAGTCACCGTCTCCACCATGTTCATCCCCGTCCACGACCCGGACGCTGCGCTCACCTTCTACCGTGACGCGCTCGGCCTCGAGGTCCGCAACGATGTCGCAGCGCACGGCTTCCGCTGGGTCACCGTCGGGGCGCCGGGTCAGCCCGTCGACATCGTCCTGTCCCAGCCGCACGGCGGTCGCTCTCAGACCGAGGGCGACGCCCTCCTGACGCTGGTGACGCAGGGAACGCTGCAAGCCGCGATCTTCCGCTCCGACGACCTCGACACCACGTTCGAGAAGGTCCGAGCCTCGGGCGCGGAGGTTCTCCAGGAGCCGGCGTCGCAGCCGTGGGGTGCGCGGGACTGTGCTTTCCGCGACCCCTCGGGCAACCTCGTCCGTATCGCCCAGGCCTGACCCCGGCCGCCTTCTTGGAGGAGATCCGATGACCACGGGCACGAGGTCGAACCCCCAGCTCTCCGCGCCGAACGGAGCCGACAGCCACGCGTTGATCCGCGTGCAAGGCGCGCGCGTGAACAACCTCAAGGACATCAGCGTCGAGATCCCGAAGCGGCGGTTGACGGTGTTCACCGGCGTCTCCGGGTCGGGCAAGAGCTCACTGGTGTTCGGCACGATAGCCGCGGAGTCACAGCGGTTGATCAACGAGACCTACAGCGCGTTCGTGCAGGGGTTCATGCCGACGCTGGCCCGGCCAGAGGTCGATGTGCTGGACGGGTTGACGACCGCGATCATCGTCGATCAAGAGCGGATGGGCGCGAATCCGCGCTCCACCGTCGGCACTGCCACCGACGCCAACGCGATGCTGCGCATCCTGTTCAGCCGGCTCGGACAACCGCACATCGGCCCTCCCACCGCGTTCGCCTTCAACGTGCCGACCCGGACCGCGAGCGGCGTGATGCGGACCGAGAAGGGCGGCAAGGAGGAGAAGACCGTCGTTCGCGACGCGGTCTACCAGGGCGGAATGTGCCCCCGCTGCGAGGGCATGGGTGCCGTCACCGACTTCGATCTCACAGCGCTGTACGACGACTCGAGGAGCCTGACCGAGGGAGCGCTGACCGTCCCGGGCTTCAGCATGGACGGGTGGTACGGCCGCATCTTCGGCGGCGCCGGCCTCCCCATGGACAAGCCGATCGCGCAGTACACGAAGAAGGAACTCCAGAAGCTCCTCTACGCCGAGCCGACGAAGATCAAGGTGGACGGGGTCAACCTCACCTTCGAGGGCCTGATCCCAAAGATCCAGAAGTCGATGCTGTCCAAGGACGTCGAAGGGCTGCAGCCGCACGTACGCCGGTTTGTCGAGCGCGCGATCACGTTCACGACCTGCCCGGACTGCGAGGGCACGCGCCTCACTCGGGAGGCGCTGTCGTCGAGGATCCGCGGCAAGAACATCGCCGAGCTGTGCCGGATGCAGATCAGCGACCTCGCCGTCTGGGTGCGCGAGCTTGCCGAGCCGAATGTCGCGCCGTTGGTCGCGGGGCTGCAGCACCTCCTCGACTCGTTTGCCGAGATCGGGCTCGGCTATCTCTCGCTCGACCGGCCGGCCGGCACGCTCTCGGGCGGCGAGGCGCAGCGGACCAAGATGATCCGCCACCTCGGGTCGTCGCTGACCGACGTCACCTACGTCTTCGACGAGCCCACCATCGGCCTGCACCCGCACGACATCGAGCGGATGAACAGCCTGCTGCTGCAGCTGCGGGACAAGGGCAACACCGTTCTGGTCGTGGAGCACAAGCCGGAGACGATCGCCATCGCCGACCATGTCGTCGACCTCGGGCCGGGTGCGGGCACCGGGGGCGGCACCATCTGCTTCGAGGGGTCTGTCGAGGGCCTCCGGACGAGCGACACGGTCACCGGCCGGCACGTCGACGACCGGGCCAGGCTAAAGGAGTCGGTACGGCAGTCGACCGGAGCGATGGAGGTCAGGGGTGCGTCGACGCACAACTTGCGGGACGTGGACGTCGACATCCCGCTCGGCGTGCTGTGCGTCGTCACCGGTGTCGCGGGCTCGGGCAAGAGCTCGCTGATCTCCGGGTCGGTTGCCGACCGGGAGGGCGTCGTGGTCATCGACCAGGGCGCCATCCGCGGATCCCGGCGCAGCAATCCGGCGACCTACACGGGGCTACTCGACCCGATCCGCAAGGCGTTCGCGAAGGCGAACGACGTCAAGCCGGCACTGTTCAGCTCGAACTCGGAGGGCGCGTGCCCGGCCTGCAACGGAGCCGGCGTGATCTTCACCGAGCTGGGCGTGATGGCGACGGTGGAGTCGATGTGCGAGGAGTGCGAGGGGCGGCGGTTCCAGGCGTCTGTATTGGAGTACACGCTGGGCGGCCAGAACATCGCCGAGGTACTGGCCATGTCGGTCGCCGAAGCCCAGGGGTTCTTCGGCGACGGCGAGGCGGGCATCCCGGCCGCGCACACGATCCTCGAGCGGCTCGCTGACGTCGGGCTCGGCTACCTCAGCCTCGGCCAGCCGCTGACGACGTTGTCCGGCGGCGAGCGGCAGCGGCTCAAGCTGGCCACCCGGATGGCCGAGAAGGGCGGCGTCTACGTCTTGGACGAGCCGACCACCGGCCTCCACCTCGCCGACGTCGAGAACCTGCTCGGCCTGCTCGACCGGCTCGTCGACTCGGGCAAGTCGGTCATCGTCATCGAGCACCACCAGGCGGTCATGGCGCACGCCGACTGGATCATCGACCTGGGCCCCGGCGCCGGTCACGACGGCGGCCGGGTCGTCTTCGAGGGCACCCCGCGCGACCTGGTTGCTGCACGGTCCACCCTCACCGGCGAGCACCTCGCGGCCTACGTCTCCGTACGCGAGTCGTGAGCTGCGAAAAGCCCGCGAGTCGTGACCTGCGGGGCCCACAGCGGCGCGGCCCGCGAGCCCGCGGTCAGTGCTTCCCACGGTCAGTGCGCGAGCAGCTGCCCGAGACGTCGGGTCAGCTTGATGTTCTCGGAGTAGTCCACCGGTACGACGATCACCGACGGGCGGTCCTTCACCGTGAACGCCCGCTCGAGTGCCGGCTTCAGGTCCTCGGCCGCCTCGATCCGCTCGGCCACCGCACCGAACGCCCGGGAGATCCCGACGAAGTCCGGGTTCCGGAAGTCGGTGCCGAAGTGCCGGCCGAACTCGATCTCCTGCTTCCACGTGATGAGGCCGAAGCCGCCGTCCTCCCACACCAGGTAGACCGGCGAAACGCCGAGCCGGACCGCGGTCGCCATCTCCTGCAGGTTCATCAGGAAGGCGCCGTCGCCGACCACCGAGACCACGTTGAGGTCCGGTCGAACCAGCTTTGCCGCGATGCCACCCGGGAGCGCGATACCCATCGAGCAGAAGCCGTTGGAGATGATGCAGGTGTTGGGCTGATACGCCGGGTAGTGCCGGGCGACCCACATCTTGTGGGCACCGACATCGCTGATCACGATGTCCTCGTCCCGCAGGACCGAACGCAGGTCCGTGAGGATCCGCTGCGGCTTGACCGGGAAGCAGTCGTCCTCTGCATGCTCGACGTTGATCTCGAAGTCGAGGTCCTTGCGGACCCGCATCCATGAGTCGATGTCGTCGAAGCGGTGCTCGTCGCCGAGGCTCTCATTCAACGCCCAGAGCGCGGCGGCGACGTCCCCGATCACCTCGACGGTGGGCTGGTAGGCGCCGTCGACCTCGGCCGGATCGAAGTCGATGTGCAAGATCCGCTTCGGACGGCCGATGTTCCATCGCTCCGGATGCCACTCGACCATGTCGTAACCAATCGCGATGACCAGGTCGGACGACTCGAAGACCTCGGTGACGTAGTCCCGTGACCCGAGGCCGGCCGCGTAGAGGCTGCGGGGGTTGCGGTCGTCGAGCACACCCTTGGCCATGAACGTGCTGGCCGAGTAGATGCCGGTCTGTTCCACGAAGCGGCACAGTTGCTTGCTCACCCGGGTGCGTACGCAGCCGTGCCCGACGAGCAGCACGGGCCGTTCCGAGCGGGCGATCAGGTCGAGCGCGGCCTGGATACCCTTCGCGTCGGGAACCGGCCGGCGCACCTGCTCCGGCGGCTGGATGGGTGACTCGTGGACCTCGTGCTTCGCGATGTCCTCGGGAAGCTCGACATGCGTCGCCCCCGGCTTCTCCGCCTGCGCCAGCTTGAACGCCTTGCGGACGACCTCCGGGATCGTCGTCTCGTCCCGGATCGACGACGCCCACTTGGTCACCGGGTCGAACAGGGCGACGACGTCCATCGCCTGGTGCGACTCCTTGTGCAGCCGGGTGGTCGCGCCCTGACCGGTGATCGCCACCACCGGCGAGTGGTCCATGTTGGCGTTCGCGACACCCGTGACCAGGTTGGTCGCGCCCGGGCCGAGCGTCGAGAGGCAGACGCCGGGAAGACCCTTCAGCCGGCCGTACACGTCGGCCATGAAGGACGCGCCCTGCTCATGATGCGTCGGGACGAACGTGATCCTCGAGTCCCGCAGCGAGATCAGGACGTCGGCGTTCTCCTCGCCGGGCACTCCGAAGATGTACTCGACGCCCTCAGCCTCGAGGCATCGCAGGAACAGGTCACTGGCCTTCATCGCGCCTCGCTCATCGGGATCGCTGCCACGTCCGAAAGTTTCATTCTGGCAGGCCCACGAGCGGTCCCCGCCGTCGGCCGGTGCTCGGACCGCCGAACGGAAGCTTCCCGTCGCCGCGGCAGCCACGCGCCCGCAGCCCGCGCGGCTCGCTTCAGCCGTCGGAGCGGGGGTCCAGGTCCAACGACTTGGAGTTCAGGCAGTACCGCTGACCGGTCGGGTTCGGTCCGTCGTCGAAGACGTGCCCGAGGTGGCTGCCGCACCGGCGGCACCGGACCTCGGTCCGCACCATCCAGTGCGAGCGGTCCTCGACCAGCTCGACGGCGTCGGCTGTCTTCGGCTCGTAGAAGCTGGGCCAGCCGGTCCCGCTGTCGAACTTCGTCGTGGAATCGAACAGCTCGGCGCCACACGCGCCACAGCGGTAGATGCCGTCGGTCTTGTCGAAGGTGTACTCGCCGGTGAACGGCGGCTCGGTCGCCGCCTCCCGCAGCACCTTGAACCGGTCGCCCGGCAGCTGCTCGCGCCATTCGCTGTCGTTCTTGGTGACCTCGTACGTCACGTTCGCACCTTGCCCCTCAACTCGCTGCCCCTCAACTCGCTGACCCTCGGTCTGCTGTCCCGCACGTCGATTCTCGTCGCCTCGTCGCTTCCGTTCGAACACACTCGGCACAACGTTCGACCGGGTGCACGGTATGCCGGGCGGGCGCCGGAATACCTGGTCGCAACCGGGCGCTGGCCACGGGTAACCGCCGAGGAGGCCCCGGATGAGCACCGTCGCCCTGACCGCCGACACCTTCGAGCCGACGATCGAGAACCCCGGTTTCGCCGACCCCGGTAAGGACTCGGGCATCGTGCTGGTCGACTTCTGGGCGAGCTGGTGCGGGCCGTGCCGCTCCTTCGCGCCGGTGTTCGAGAAGGCGGCCGAGAAGCACGGCGACGTGCTGTTCGGCAAGGTCGACACCGAGGCCGAGCAGGCACTGGCCGGAGTCGCCCAGATCAGCTCCATCCCGACCCTGATGGCGTTTCGAGACGGGGTACTCGTGTTCCGTCAGCCGGGCGCGCTGCCCGCCGCGGCACTGGAGACGGTGATCGAGAAGGTCCGCGAGCTGGACATGGACGACGTCCGCCGCAAGCTCGACGAGCAGCTGGGCCAGCGACAGAGCTGACCTCCATGGACAGCGGACCGGCGCTGGTTCGGGCCGGGACCCGTCAGGACGAGTTCGACATCACCCGGTAGACGTCGTACACACCTTCGATGTTGCGCACCGCGTTCAGCACGTGCCCGAGGTGCTTGACCTCGCCCATCTCGAAGGTGAACCGGCTGACCGCCACCCGGTCCCGCGTGGTCGTGACCGAGGCCGACAGGATGTTGACGTGCTGGTCGGACAGCACCCGGGTGACGTCCGAGAGTAACCGGGTGCGGTCGAGCGCCTCGACCTGGATCGCGACGAGGAACACGGACGCCGTGGTCGGCGCCCATTCGACCTCGACCACGCGCCCGCTCTCGGCGTTCTGCAGGGCGATGGCGTTGACGCAGTCCTTGCGGTGCACCGAGACGCCGTTCCCGCGGGTGACGAAGCCGAGGATCTGGTCACCGGGCATCGGCGTGCAACAGCGTGCGAGCTTGATCCAGACGTCGCTGGCGCCGGCGACGACAACGCCCGGGTCACCGGTCGCCCGAGGCTTGCGCCGGGTCGGGAGCGCGGTTTCCGCGATGTCCTCGGCCGCGCCCTCGGGGCCACCGAGCGCTTGAACGAGCCGTTGGACGACGGCCTGGGCGCTGAGGTGGCCTTCACCGACCCCGGCGTAGAGGGCGGCGAGGTCGGGATAGCGGAGCTCGGTGGCGATGGTGGGCAGCTGCTCACCGGAGAGCAGCCGCTGGATCGGCAGGCTGGACTTGCGCATTGCCCGGACGATGGCCTCGCGGCCTTCTTCGATCGCGTCCTCGCGGCGTTCCTTGGCGAACCACTGCCGGATCTTGGTCCGGGCGCGGGACGACGTGACGAACATCAGCCAGTCGCGGCTCGGCCCGGCCGTCGGCGACTTGGAGGTGAAGATCTCGATGGTGTCGCCGTTGTCGAGCGTGCTCTCCAGCGGCACGAGCCGGCCGTTGACCTTGGCCCCGATACATCGGTGCCCGACCTCGGTGTGGACCGCGTAGGCGAAGTCGACCGGAGTGGCGCCGGTCGGCAGGCTGACCACGTCGCCCTTCGGCGTGAAGACGAAGACCTCGTTGGCCTGCAGGTCGAAGCGGAGGCTGTCCAGGAACTCGCCCGGGTCGGCGGTCTCCTTCTGCCAGTCGAGGATCTGGCGCAGCCACTCCATCTGCTCGCCGCGACCGCCTGGGGCACCGGGACGGGGGCGATCGGTGGAAACCGACGAACGCCCCTCGCGCTCCTTGTACTTCCAGTGGGCGGCGATGCCGTACTCAGCGCGGTGGTGCATGTCGGTCGTGCGGATCTGCAGTTCGACCGGCTTGCCCTCGGGACCGATCACCGTGGTGTGCAGGGACTGGTACATGTTGAACTTGGGCATCGCGATGTAGTCCTTGAACCGGCCCGGGACCGGTTGCCAGTTCGCGTGGATCGTGCCCAGGGTCGCGTAGCAGTCCCGCACCGTCTCGACCAGGATGCGGATGCCGACCAGGTCGTAGATGTCGGTGAAGTCCCGGCCTCGGACGATCATCTTCTGGTAGATCGAGTAGTAGTGCTTCGGCCGCCCGTTGACGGTCGCCCGGATCTTGGCGTCGCGGAGCTGCGCCGCGACCTGGTCGCTGACCGCCGCCAGGTAGGTGTCACGGCTGGGCTGACGTTCGCTCACCAGCCGGACGATCTCCTCGTACCGCTTCGGGTACAGCGTGGCGAACGCGAGGTCCTCGAGCTCCCACTTGATCGTGTTCATCCCGAGCCGGTGGGCGAGCGGCGCGAACAGCTCGAGCGTCTCGCGAGCCTTCTTCTCCTGCTTGTGCACCGGCAGGAAGCGCAGGGTTCGCATGTTGTGCAGCCGGTCGGCGAGCTTGACGACGAGGACGCGCGGGTCCCGCGCCATCGCGATGACCATCTTACGGATGGTCTCGGACTGCGCCGCCCGGGCGGCTGCCGCTTCCGCGTCCGCGGCACCGCCCGTCTTGACCTTGTCCAGCTTGGTGACGCCGTCGACGATGACGGCGACGAGTTCCCCGAAATCGCGTTCGATGGCCGGCAGCGAGATCTGTGTGTCCTCGACGGTGTCGTGCAGCAGCGCGGCGGCCAGCGTAGGGACGTCCATCCCGAGGTCGGCGAGGATGCCGGCGACCGCCAGCGGGTGGGTGATGTACGGGTCGCCGCTGCGGCGGACCTGACCCTCGTGCGCACGCTCGGCGATCTCGTACGCCTTCAGCACCGGGGCGACGTCGGCCTTCGGATGGTTCGTGCGCAGCGAGCGGAGGACGGGGTCGAGCGGAGCGGGTCCGCTGGCTCGGCTCGGGGCGAACCGGGCGAGCCGGCTGCGCATGCCCCGCGGTGGCGGACCGGGACGGGTCGGCGCGGGCGGTGGCGAGGGTGGGTCCGGCGGCTCCGAGGGGTCTGGCGGCTCCGAGGCGGCTGGCGGATCCGGGGCGGCTGCCGCCGGAG
>DATITC010000070.1:0-27626 GCA_035468175.1 Frankiaceae bacterium
GGGCACAGGGTCCCGGGTCGATCGCGGAGGTGACTCCTAGGCAGGTAGTTCGAGCTTCATCACCAGCTTCACCGCCCGGACCGAGGCCATCCCGGCAGCGAACAGAAGCGTCCCCAGAGACAGCAGGGCGAGGCCCAGAAGGTGGAGCCCGGGGACGCCCAGGAGGATGACCCCGAGCCGATCGAGAAGGAAGCCGGGTGCCATCACCGTTGCGCTGAGCGCTCCGCCGGCTGCCCACCGACCGACCGACTCGCGCAGCGGTGAGCGGGCCCGGCTCGATCCGGTGATCCGGGCGGGCACCGCGACGAGGCTGATCAACAGCAGGGTCAGCACGGCCGAGAGTGCCACGACGTAGAGCCGGGTGGACCCGATCCGGGGGACGCCGGCTATGGCGCCGGCGACGATCAGGCCGACGACCAGCCCCGCGGCGGCGATCACATTCCGATGCGCAGCTGCCCGCCGCACCGCGGGGCGGATCTCGGGGTGCGCACCACCGATCGCGAAGGCGAACACGGTGTTGCACCAGAAGGCCGCGAGGGTCAATGCCACCGCGAGCAGCACGGCGAGGACCAACCCGCCCGGCGTGATCTCCCGGAATGCGGCACCGCGTAGGGCGTGCTGCTTCAGATCCCACATGACGAACCACACGTAAAGCGCGGGCACGAGTTCGATCAGTGACAGTCGCCAGTTGGACCAGAGGAGCGTGATTCCTCGGACCAGCAGCACGATGGCGCCGGCGGCCCACGCCACGGGGGCGAGGTACCGCCGGGACTCACCGAACTGTCTTGCCGTCGCCTCGATGCGGGCCGGATCCGCGTCGGCCACTGTCCTCGCCATGTCGGCGAGGCGGCGAACAGATCGCCGCAGACCGGGTCCCGGCTCGGCGAGAGACTCTTGCTCGGTCCGCATGGCGCAACCGGGGAGGAGCGCCGGTCGGCTCAGCGTCGGCGTGGCTGGACCGGCTGGACCGGGCTCGAGGGAATGAGTTCGGGTGTGTGAGACATCAGGACTCCTCGTCGGTAGCGCCCGTTGCGTGTGCAGCCTGGCCGTGGCGACGATGCCGCACCTCATGCCAAGGGGGTGAACATCAGGACCGGGCGTCGAGGACCGGGGACGTCCGACGAGCGAACGTTCCGAACGGCCTTCATCCGATCCGCGTGATGTGACGAACGGCGACGCGGCTCAGGCTGGCGTCTCCGGCCTCCACCCTCCACCGGAAGCGCCTCATGGGAACACCATCATTTCCGGACCGGTTCTCCGTGCCGGGTCGCGGCCGTCCGGCGCCGAAGGCGACGGGTTCCTGGTCGGCTTCGGCAGGCCGGGCGGCGCCGGTGGTTTCCCCGCGGTTGTCCGCGAAGCTGGAGCGGCCGACGGCCGACGTCTCCATGGTCAGACGGTCCCAGCAGGTCGACCAGCTGCGCCGAGCCGTGGCGCCGCTGATAGTGCTGAGCGCACCGCCGGGTTTCGGGAAGACGACGCTGCTCGCCCAATGGGCCGAGGAGGATGAGCGGCCGTTCCGCTGGATCTCACTGGACGCCGGCGACAACGATCCGGCCGTCCTGCTGAGGTATCTGATGCGGGCGCTCGCGGACTCGGTCGCCTTCGGCCCGGACGTCCTCGAGGGGCCCATCGACGACCAGGAATTCCTTCAGGCGGTGACGCTGCCGAGGCTGGGTCATGCCCTTGCCCATCACGCGCAGCGATTCGTGCTGGTCCTGGATGACACCCACGTCCTTCAGGGCACCGCCTGGGAGCTCCTCGCTCGCCTCGTCGACGAGGTACCGACCGGTTCGCAGATCGTGCTCTCCGGGCGCACCGAACCCGCCCTCGCGATCGGGCGCCTCCTGACGCATCGCCGGCTCGTCCGGTTCCTGCCTCCGGACCTCGCCATGACAGTGAGTGAAACCCAGATGCTGGCGCGCTCGGTGGGTCTCGAGCTGGACGCTTCGGCCTCGTCAACGCTCGTCGCTCGTACCGAGGGATGGCCGGCGGGTTTGTACCTCGCCGTGCTTTCGCTCCGCAGTCGCCCGGACCTGCGGGAAGCCGTGAGCGAGTTCTCCGGGAACGACCGCCTGGTCTCGGAGTACGTCGCCGACGAACTCCTGAGCGCGGCTGCCCCCGACGTGCATCGCTTTCTGCTCCGGACCTCGATCCTCCGAACGCTGTCCGGTCAGCTCTGCGACGCGGTGCTCCGCAGCCGGGGCAGTAGCACGACGCTCGACCGCATCAGCAGGTCGAACGCGCTGCTCACCCCGCTGGGAAGGGACCGCGAGTGGTACCGCTACCACCAGCTGTTCGCTGACGTGCTGCGCGCGGAGCTGCATCGGTCCGAGCCGGAGATCGAACTGGAGCTGCATCATCGAGCGAGCGTCTGGTACGAGGCGCAAGGGGATGCCGAGGAGGCCATCGCCCACGCCCACGCGTCCGGGAACGAGGACCGAGCCGCCGAACTCGTGTGGCAGGAGACCGCGGCACAGCTCACGGCGGGACGGCTGGCGACACTGGAGCGATGGCTGGCCGCCTTCGACACCAAGCGCTCGGCTCGGGATCCGCTCCTCGCGCTCGCCCACGCCGGCTGCGCCCTCGCTGCCGGTCGCCCGGTCGAGCCGTGGCTCGCCCTCGCAGCGCACACCGCAGCTCACCCGGACGCAGCGTCCGGTAAGCACGATCGTGGGCAGATCGGGCTGGTAATCAGCCTGTTTCGGGCGGTGATGGCTCGCAGCGGCGCCGTCCAGATGGTGCGCGACGCGGAGGAGGTCAGCCGGGAGGCGCCGACAGCAAGCGCGGTACTAGCGGTTGCCCGCTATCTGAGGGGGGCTGCCCTCGACCAGCTGGGGGACCCGGCGGCCGCCGAAATACAGCTGCAGCAGGGCGCGGTGCTCGCGGCCCGGCTGGCGCTACCCGGGATCCAGTCGCTGTGCCTCGGTCACCTGACCTTCATGGCGTTCCGCCGTGCGGACTGGTCGAACATGCAGCACCTGGCCGCGCAGACGAGCGAGCTCGTCGAGGCTTTCGGTCTGCAGGATGACGTGACGACGGCTCCGGTGCATGCCGCCCTGGCCTTGGCGCTGGCGCACGATCGTCGAGCGCACGAAGCAGCACGCGCCGGCCGGCGGGCCTCTCGGCTGCTGGCGACCATCGCTCCCATCGCGCCCTGGCTCGACGTGCACACCCGGGCGGTCCTCGCTCGGACGCATCTGCTGCTCGGCGACGCCGCCGCGGCACGCTCACTGCTCGCGGAAGCACAGCAGGCCGCGGGTCAGATCCCCGACGCGTCCCAGCTCCTCGAGCGACTCGACGAGCTGTGGACCCTCGCGCAAGCGGTACCGCTGACTACGCACCTGGGCCCGTCCTGCATCAGCCCGGCCGAACTCCGCGTGCTGCGGCTCCTCCCTACCGGGCTCACGTTCGCGCAGATTGCTGACGCGCTGTCCATCCACTGCGGAACGGTTCGGACTCGCGCGCTCTCGACCTACCGCAAGCTCGGTGTCGATTCACGCAGCGGTGCCGTCGGTCGAGCTCTTGCGCTCGGCTTCATCTCCGAGCTGCCGGACCCGTCCGGCGCCCCGTCCGCGTAGCGTGCCGCGGCACGCTTTACTCGCCCAGGAGGCCGCGGGTGCGGGCGGCGGAGACTGCTTCGGCGCGCGAGTTCACGCCGAGTTTGCGATAGGTGGCGATCGCCTGCGTCTTGACGGTGTTGCGCGAGAGGAAGACGAGGTCTCCGATCTCGCGGAAGGACAGGTGCGTCGGCAGCAGCCGGAGAACTCGCAGTTCGGCCGCGGTGAGCCCGGTTGGCCCCCCGGGCGTGGTCAGGGGAAGGTGCTCGGCCATCCGGCGGACGTGACGCAGCTTGCCCTCCACCGCGGGGGTGGCGAGTGCAGTCCTGCGCAGAGCCGCGTCGGCCTCCGTGAGCAACAGTCGAGCGGCTTCCCCGTCCCCGAGTAGGAGCTGGGCCCGCACGAGCAGGATCCGCGTGTCGATCTGCATCCAGGGGGCGAACGCGGACGGTGTCCGGGCGAGAAGCTGCCGGACCCGTCGGACGGCATGCTCGGCTTCCTGTCGCTCACCTCGGCGAGCCGAGACCACGGCCACGGCCGCGAACGCCGTCATCATGCTCACTTCGTCCGGCAGTCGGAAACGCTCGATGAGGAACGCTGCTCGGTTGCTCAGCGCCTCGGCGCTCGCCCACTGCTCGTCCTCGATCGCCATCACCGCCTGATAGGCCACGCACTGCGCCTCCACGGACGGCACGTCCAGCAATCGGCTCAGCTGTTCGCCCTCGCGCAACCCGCGCCTCGCACCTGCCGGGTCGCCGAGGAGCAGCCGGGCCACGCCAGCGACGTGGCAAGCCATGCAGCGCCAGGTGTCGTCTCCCGAGAGTTCGATCGCGCGGTCGGCATCGTCGGCCATCCGGTCCGCGCCGTGCTGAGCGAACACCGCGCGGAACAGCGACAAGCCTCCGCGGACGCTCGTCCCCGTGACGTCCGGGGAATCGGTAGTGCTCGTCCGGGCTGCCACGGACAGCCAGTGTTCGAGCGGCCGGCCGCTCTCCAGAGCGCGCCAGGCGGAGGCGAGGGCGAGGCGCGGAGATGCCTGCAGCTCGGGGGTGGTGAAGGTGTCGAGCCACCGATCGAGCGGTCGCTCACCGGGTGTCCGCTGCTGCGCTACGCGGGGCCAGACCAGCTCAGCGGCGAGCGCGGCGTCACCGGCCGCTCGGGCGTGTTTGACGGCCTCGTCGATGGCGCCCTCCTCCGCGTAGGACCGGCTGGCTCGTCGATGCAGTGCCGACTCCTGCTGCGGCTCCAGGACCGCGAGGTCATGGCGGAGCAGGTCGGTCAGGAGCGGGAGGTAGCGGAAGTGGTCCGGCTGGTGGCCCACCGCCTCGAGGAGCACGTTCGATCGGCTCAGCTCGGCGAGCCGGATACCGCTGCCGGTGACCGCGAGCACGGCATCACAGCGGTCACCCGTCAGGACACCCAGGACGCTGCTGGCCGTCATGAACCGGCGGACGGAGCTGGGTAGCGGGTCGACGATGTTGGCGCGCAGATATTGGCACATGGGGCCGGACGCACCGGAGAAATCCAGTGCCGCAGCTGCCGCATCCGGAGTGCCTGCCACGACGGCGGCCGCGGTCGCGAGCCCGGCTGCCCAACCGGCGCAGTGCTCGACCAATGGCTCCAGTACCTCGGGTCGATGGGGGACCCCAGCGGCATCGAGCAACGCCGCAGCCTCGAAGGGCGACAGCAGCAGGTCGTCGCGGCGCAACCAGAGCAACCTCCGGCGGGTGACCCACCGGCCGAGAGGGAGCGGCGGCCGCGCTCGTCCCGCCAGGACGACGAACGTCTCGGGGGAGGCTGCCTCGAGGAGCGCCGATACGACCTTCCACGCGTCCGGCGAACTCAGTGATTCGGCTCCGTCGAGGACGGCAACCATCGGGCGAGCCCGGCTGCGCAGGAGCCTGGTGAGTCGGGGGAGGGCCACACCGTCCAGGAACGTGCGGTCGTCCAGCGGCCCCGCGCTGAGGGTCGGTTCCACGTCTTCCACCGCGTTCAGGGCACCGAGGATGCTCTCGAGAAGCGCCGCCGGATCGTTGTGGGACTCCGCGAGCTGTATCCACTCCACGGGGCGGGGCTCCGTGGCGGCCCATTGCCGGAGCAACGTCGACTTGCCGTAGCCGGCGGGCGCGTCCACGATCAGGACCGGTGCTGTCGAGTTCCGTATCCGCGCGAGGAGTTCCACCCGCGGAACGGAGGTCCGAGGTGCCGGGACGGGCGGTTCTGCCCGTCCCAGGGCGGATCGCGGCGCTGCGCGGAGTCCGCTCACAGTCGCGAATCCATTGCTGACCTTTGCAGACGATGACGGGCGCACCGCTGAACTCCCTGTCGACGGAGAGACATTCCGCTGCCCGGGAGAGCTCGTGCGGCTGGCTTGGGGGCCGGTTGAGGGTGGGGATGACCACGCAGGATCCCCCCCCATGGTCCGGATGTCCACACTCGACTCACACTTTCGCCCGCTCACCCGAACGGGATGAAGCCGCGCAGTTCGCGAGGTGTCATGGTCGTCCGAGGCGGCACCTGCGCGTCTGCGGAGTCACCGGTCTGGTCGTGTCCCAACGCGCAGCTTCGGGAGAATCGGATGAATCGTGCCTTGAAGGGCGAACCGCTCCGCATCGTCGAGCGAACGTTCTCGTCCGACCCGTCGAAGATGTCCGTCGGGCTGGCCAACATCAACGCGTCGGTGCCGGATGTCGAAGCCAACAAGGACAAGATCTGTCGAGTGGCCTCCATCTTCAAGGAGCACGGGGTCAACGTGGCGGTGTTCCCCGAGTTCAGCCTCTCTGGTTACTTCTGGGAGGACGAGCGGGCGTGCCGGAAGTACATGGATTCCGCCCTGATCGAACAGCACGTCGACTGGATAGAGAACTCCCTCAAGCCCCTTCTCGACGACGAATTCCGCGCGATCATCCTCAACAACCTGATGAGCGGCCCCAACGGGACGTATTACAACTCGACCTTTCCGGTCGCGAAGAACTACGACTACCTCGCGCCGGGCAACTCCTACCAGAAGATCTTCCTCCCGGGCATCGAGAAGACGTACACCACGACGGGCCAGGACGACCGTCTTGTGGTCGACACGAAAGCCGACAATGGTCGGTTCGGGTTCACGACCTGCTACGACTACCTGTTCAGTGATCTGCTGCGAGAATATTCGATGACGGACCAGGTGGACGGCATCCTCCAGGTCGCCTCCTGGCGGGCGGCAGCGACGCGCGAGTACCCAACGATGAACGTCCGGACCGACTCCTATTACGGGGACCTGTGGAATTCGGTGATGTCGGCGGCCTCCGCGACGAACCAGGTCTGGACGATTGCGTGTAATGCGGTGGGCTCGCACGGTATCTCGGGCGTCCCCTTCTGGGGAGGTTCCGGTATCTGGGCTCCATCCGGATTGAAGCTGATCCAGGCCTCCAATTACTTCGAGGAACTGTTGATCGTGCACAACCTCGACATCAAGAAGGCCCGCGCCGACGAGCTGAGCGACTTCGATTACGCGATGGATTTCCGCGAGATCTACCAGCCGCTGGAGGGTTCCCGGGGGTTCACCCGCCAGCTCCAGTGAAGCGCCGTGGTCACCCGCGTCGACCGGGGTGCTACCGCCGGAGCGTGCCGGGGTCTTATTGACTCCCGTCCGGCCTGTCGTCGTTCTCGTGTTCTACGGCCGGCGTGCCGAGGGGTAGGTATGCAGGCCTCGGACGATCCGGCACCGCCGAGCGCTTCGGACCGTCGACGGGTGCTCATCGTCGAGTGCGTCCTCGTCGCGACGGTGGCGATCTACGCAGCCTCCAATCTTCCGGGCGTCCGTGCGCACGCCGGTTACAGCGTCGCCTGAGACGGTTGGCTCCAGAACGGCATCGTGGTGGTGGCGGCGGTTCTTGTCGGCCTTCGCGCCTACCGCTCGCGGGACGGAGGGGAGTCTCCCCGTCGTGCGTTCCCGGAACAGGTCCGCACGCTGCTCGAGGTCCGCTCGCTTGATCCGTCCCGCCTGATGCTTGAGGTGACCGAGACGGACCTCATGGCCGACCCGGCCCGGTGCCCTCATCGGCATCACCCGTGACCCACGAGCGGCCGCGATCGTTCGGTCGACCGTCCAACTCGCGCACTCCCTCGGCCTGACTCTGGTGGCAGAAGGAATTGAGACAGGTGAGGATCAGGCGATCCTGCGCGAGCTCTCGTGCGACCTCGGGCAGGGCTATCACCTCGCCAAGCCGTTGCCCGCCGACACCCTGCTCGCCTGGGTCGTCGACCGGGCGGCCGCACCGTCTCGGCTCGCGGCGAGCTGACCGCCGAGCCGCTGCTGCGGCATAGCCCGGCTTGCTGATTGTTCGTCCTCCAGCACGCTGCGTCACTGCGCGCGTCGACCCGGCGGCACCCGAGATGACAAGCGGTTACGACGAAGCGAATGTGTCGACCGGTTTGAACTTTGCCACCTATGGTCTCCGAGATGCCTTCCTGGGACGGGCCGTTGTTCGCTGCGGCCACGCTGCTGATCCTCGCCGCCGTGCCCAAGATCCGATATCCGGACGACACCGCTCGGGCGCTGCGATCGACCGGGCTGCCCGGGTCCAACCTCCTGGTCCGGCTGCTCGCGGTGATCGAAATCCTGATCGGCGGCTACGCGCTGCTGATCGGTGATCGGGCCTCGGCCGGTCTCGTGGCCGTGTCCTACCTCGGATTCACCGGCTTCGTGCTGCTCGCCCGGTCCCGCGACGGCGTGGTCTCGTCCTGCGGTTGCTTCGGTCAGCGGGACACGCCGCCCACCCGGTCCCACGTGGTGGTCACGGCTCTGCTCGCCGCCGGAGCGGTCGGCGCCGTCATCGCTCCGGCGGGGTCGGTGCTCGACCTGGTCGACCGTCCGGGGCAGGGAGTGGCACTCGTCCTGCTGTCCGGGATCTGCGTCGGCCTCGCCTACCTCGCACTCGCCGTCCTCCCCACGCTCACCCTCGCTACGGAGAAGCCATGACCGCTCTGGTGATCGTCGAAGGGCTGGCGCTCGTCCTGCTCGCCGTGCTCGTGGCCGGGCTCCTCCGCAGCCACGCGGAGATCCTGAAGCGGCTGCACGAGCTCGGTGCCGGACTCGAGCCCGACGGTGGCCATGAGCGCGCCGGCCATGAGCACGCCGCGCACGAAGCCGCCGACCTCGGCTTCCCGGTGCCGCCGGGACGGGCGTTGCCGAGTGCCCGGGGCGCCCGGCCCGCAGCCGATGTCTCCGGTGAGACGGCGACCGGCGAGATCGCGCACATCGCGGTCACCGGCACCGGACGGGACACGGTTCTCGCGTTCCTCTCCACCGGCTGCCGGACCTGCGCCGGGCTGTGGTCGACGGTGGGGGACGGCTCGAAGCTCGGCCTGCCGGCCGACACGTCGCTGATCATCGTGACTCGATCCTCCGATGAGGAGAGCTTCGGCCGGATCCGCGAACTCGCCCCCGTGAGCACCCCGGTGGTGCTCTCGACCGACGCCTGGGACGCCTACGAGGTGCCGGTCGCGCCCTACTTCGTCCACGTCGACGGGGACGCCGGCACGGTGATCGGCGAAGGTGCCGCGAGCAGCTGGCAGCAGGTCAGCGAGCTGCTGCGCGACGCCACGGCCGACCGGAAGACCAGCGCGGCCCGGGGCGCCACGCTGTCCCGGCGTCGCCTCCTCGGGGGTGGCGTGTTAGCAGGCAACGCCGAGTCCGTCGACCTGACCGACCTGGGCTCCGCCCGCCGCGAGGAACGCATCGACGCCGAGCTGCGCGCCGCCGGCATCGAGCCCGGCGACTCGAGCCTCTACCTCGGTAAGGACAGCCTGTACGCCGCGACGCCCGACCAGCCCTGAGCCCGGTCGCCAACCGTGGGTCCCATCACCGCCGCGTTGCTGCTCGGCGTACCGCTCGCCGTGGCGGCCGCCGTTCGCAGCACCTGGTCACCTTGAGGGGAATCGATGCTGGGAAGCATCACCCCGCTAGGTGAGCGGGGACACGCCCGCCGATGGTCGGCCACCGTCGCGCACTACGTCATCGGCTCCGTTCTGGGCGGTAGCGCGGTGGGCGCTCTGTTCGGGTTGCTCGGCGCCGGACTGCGCGCCGTCGGCCTCGACCTGTCCGGCGCCGCCGTGCTGATCGTGCTCGCCGCACTCTGCGGACTCGGGGTGCTGTTCGACCTGCGGGTCGGCGGGCTGGCGCTGCCGACGGTGCATCGGCAGGTCAACGAGGACTGGCTGGTGCGGTACCGAGGCTGGGTGATCGGGGCCGGCTTCGGCTTCCAGCTCGGACTCGGCGTCGTCACCATCGTCACCACCGCCACCGTCTACCTGATGCTCGCCGCGGCGCTGCTCGCCGGCTCGCTCGTTGCCGGGCTCGTGATCGGCGCGACGTTCGGGTTGGTCCGCGCGCTGCCGCTGCTCGCCGCTCGTCGCGTCGACAGCCCGCCGCGGCTGCGGGCCCAGCATGTCCGGCTGATCCGGTGGGCGCCGCGCGCCCACGTCGCGGCCGTGGTCGTTCAGATCGTCGTCTCCGTTCTGGCCATCGGAACGTTGCTCGTCCACGGAAGTCCGGGAGGGATCGTCACGTGATGAGGGCATACGGCTTGTCCGTAGCACCACCGAGGGGATGGGACGTGCGGATCAGCCGCCGGCCCTCCGGCCCGCACGGCGATCGCAGCCGGCCGGTCCTGCACGCGTGCACCCGCACCTTGCCGGAAGATCGCGGCGACTACGGCAGCGGCGCCGTCGAGCTGCTCGGTGCCGACGACGTCTTCGTATCCCTGCTCGAGTTCGGCCCCGAATCGGTCGGGACGGCATTGTTCGCGCGCCAAGGACTGCCACGGCCGTTGCCCCTCAATTCGTTCTCGCCGACCCGGCTGCAGCGGACGTTGCCCGGGCAGAGCGGCCTGCAGATCTTCTTCACCGACAACGGCCGAGCGTTCTGCCTGTACGTCGTGCTCGGCGCCCACAGCCGCCGGGTCAGCCTGCTGCCGAAGGCGGAACAGCTCGTCACCTCCCTCGCCATCGCGTCCGAACCTGCCGACACCGCTGCCGTCACCGGAGGTCCCCGATGACCACCACCACCCTCGTCGAGCGCAGCGCGAAGCTGCTCTCCCGCGCGAGCACCCGCCGCGGGTTCCTGGCCCGGGTCGCCGTGCTCGGGTCGGCCTTGTCCGTCGCCCCGGGCAAGTTCCTGTTCGAGCCCGGCACCGCGTACGCCGCGGTGTGTGGCAGCGGCTCGGCCTGCGCCACCGGCTGGACGGCATTCTGCTGCACGACCAATGGCGTGAACGCCTGTCCGACCGGTTCGCTCGTCGGCGGCTGGTGGAAGGCCGACAACAACGGGTTCTGCGGCGGCGGCGCCCGGTACTACATCGACTGCCAGGCCACGTGCAGCCGGTGCTCGAGTGGTTGCGCCGACCACTTCTGCGACTCCGGCTGTCTGACCTGCTCGGCGCACTGCGCCACCGGCAGCTGCGACAATCGGCGGGTCTGCTGGAACAACTTCCGCTACGGCCAGTGCCACCAGGAGGTGTCCTGCACCGGCCCGGTCCAGTGCCGGGTCGTTTCCTGCACCCCGCCGTGGCAGGTCGACCCCAGCTGCACTACCGCGAGCGCCACCGACAATCGCACCGGCGACCACAGCGCGCCCTGCCTCACCTCGCAGTACTGGTCGCCGCTGACCCAGAAGTGGGAGGACATCGGCGGAGCGGGAAGCTACCTCGGTACCGCGGTGGAGCCGGAGTACGTCAACCCGGACGGGGTCGGTCGCCGACGCGTGTTCCGGGGCGGGTCGATCTACTGGACTTCCGGCACCGGTCCGCACATCGTCACTGGTCTGATTCGGGACAGGTGGGCTCAACTCGGCTAGGGGACCGGTGCCCTCGGCTACCCCATTACCGACGAGCTGCCGACCCCGGGCAACGGTGGCCGCTACAACCACTTCCGGAAGGGCAGCGGCGAGAGCTCGATCTACTGGACCTCCGCGTTGGGTGCGCACGACGTGCTGGGCGCCATTCGGGACCGGTGGCGCTCGCTCGGCTGGGAAGCCGGCACCATGGGCTTCCCGACGACGGGGGAGAACGGCACCGCTGACGGCCGCGGCCGGTACAACCATTTCTCGAAGAACGGACGCACCGCGGACGGGTCGATCTTCTGGACCGCCCAGACGGGCGCGTGGGGGATCAAGAACGCGATTCGGACCGCGTGGATCGCTTCCGGTGCCGAACGAGGACCGCTCGGCTTCCCGGTCACCAACGAGAGCTTGTGTCCCGACCGGATCGGCTACTACAACCACTTCAGCTCCGACCTGGCCAACACCACCGGGTCGATCTACTGGACCGCCGGAACCGGCGCGCACTACGTCCTGAACGCCATCCGTACCACCTGGGCGTTGACCGGTTGGGAAACGGGCCCGCTCGGCTACCCGTCCACCGACCAGAAGACCACACCCGGTGGACGGGGGCTGTACAACGACTTCTCGAAGACGCGGAGCAGCACCACCGGGTCGATCTACTGGTCCGCGGGTACCGGCGCCCGGTGGCTCGACGGCCCGATCTGGACCCGCTACCGGTCCCTCGGAGCGGACTCGTCCCCCCTCGGGCTGCCCACCACGAACCTGACGACGACGTCTACCGGTGCGGTCTGCCAGTTCGAGGGCGGGACGATCACCTACACCAGCTCGACCGACACCACCACGGTCACTTACACCTGACGCTCAGACTTGACCAAGCTCAGGAGGACCGGCGGGGGAGCGTCGCGACGACCTGATCGCTGATCACCGTGTAGCCCGCGGTGCGCGGGTGGATGTCCTGGAACTGGCAGTAGAAGGTCAGTTCGCACACCTTGGCGACCGGGACCGGGATCGAGCCGTAGGGGTCTAGCGTCGTCTTCGCGGTGAGCGGGCCGTAGGCGCCGGTCGCCGCGGTGATGTCGACGAACCGGCCACCCACCTTCTCGTACTCGGCCTTGAGCGTGGGGTTGATCAGCGCCTTGAAGGCCGTGACGGACAGCTCCGCCCTCGTGCGCTTGGCCGGGTCCGGGGACAGGTAGTCGCCGAGAAGGACGTCCGGGTAGGTGATGCCGACGATGCGGGCGGACGGGCCGGCCGCGTCGCGAACGCCGCGGAGCAGAGTAGCCAGGTTCGTCTTGATACTGGTGACCGCGGCGCCGACGCAGGCGACGGCGTCCGGTGCCGCACCGCACGCGGTCACGTCGTTGCCGCCGATCGAAACGGTGATCAGGGCGACCTGGCCGCGATGCTGCTGGAGGAACGCCTCGGCGGCGGACGCCTGCGTCGTGGGCGCGTACTGGGCGGCGTCCGGCCCGAGGCCGTCCTGCCGACAACCCGGCTGGGAGAGCAGCGACTCCGTGGTCGCTCCACCGCAGCCGAAGTTGGTCAGCTTCAGGTCATAGCCCTTGGCCTTGGCGGCGTCGACGGCCTGGTAGGCGAAACCGTTGCGGGTCGTCGAGCCCTGCCGGGGGGCGGTCGGCTGGTACCCCGCCGCGTAGGAGTCGCCGATGGACACGTAGAGCTGATTCGGTGCGCCGGTTGCCGGCGGCGGCGTCGTCGGGGGTGGACCGCTCGAGTTCGCCGACCCGGGCGAGGAGGACCCGGAGGAGCCACAGGCGGAGATCAGCAGGGCAGCGGCAAGGAGTATTCCGGCTGCACTTCGTTGTGCGCGCACAGAACGGAGAGTACGACCGGCGACGCGAAGATCCGTCGGCCGAGTCCGCTTGGTGCGGGTCAGGGCGGTCCGGGCTATTGACTCGAGCAGTCCAGCCGGTCAACGTCCCCGCGACCATGCCTATCGGGTTTGAGCGGCACGTGGGGGACAGCATGGATCTTCAGAGGACTGGTCGGATCTTCGGCTGGTTGTTCATCGGCACGTTCGTCACCAGCATCCCAGCACGGCTTCTCTTCATCCACGGAGTCGGTGCCAGCTGGGCCGACATGCGCTTCGTCGCGGGCGACACGTCCACCGCGAGTCTGAAGCTGGGCGCGGTCCTCGAATTCGGTCTGATCGTCACCCAGATCGGAACCGCCGTCGTCATCTATCCGCTTGTCAGGCGACAAAGCGAAACCGTCTCGCTCGGATACGTCACCGCTCGCATCATGGAGTCCGTCTTCGCCGCGATCGGCATCATGAGCATGCTCACGGTCGTTTCCGTGATCGATGCATTGGGCGGAGCGAGTGGCCCGCAGGCCGCCGCCCTCGACACGCAGGGCAACTCCCTCGTGCACACCTACGAGTGGGCGTTCGAGTGGGGACCCGGACTCGTCGCCGGCATCGGGAACGGACTGCTGCTGGGCTACTTGATGTACAAATCGGCGCTTGTCCCGCCTCGCATGGCGCTGCTGGGCCTCATCGGCGGTCCCGTGCTGATTCTTTCGTTCGTGCTGATCCTGGCCGGCGTCTACAAGAACGGAGAGGGACCTTCTGGGCTCCTGACACTCCCGGAGGCCGCGTGGGAGCTGTCACTCGGCATCTACTGCGCGTGGAAAGGCTTCCGGTCGTCGAGCCCGATCGCCGAGCCCGAGATGGTGGAGCGAGGCAGGCCGTAACCGGATCGGCTCGGCGGGGCGCCGTATGGCGCCCCGATAGCTCGCGGTGGGTCAGGACCAGTTCCGGCCGGCCGTCCAGACCCAGTCCCAGTCCAGCCAGCCGACTGCGTCGGACTGGCGTGTCGAATCGGCACTATTTCCCTTCCGGCAACCTTCGGACTGCACACTGAGGCCCGACGCGGTCATCACAGACGGGCGGCCGGGCGAGGCGGAGGTGCACGGATGGGCAGGTCGGGCTGGCGCTCGCAGGCCGCTGCGGTGCCGTTCCTGGCGCCGGCCATCGTCTTCCTGGTGGTGTTCCTGCTCGCGCCGACGCTGCTCAGCGTGTTCTGGGGCGGAACCGACAAGTCGCTGACGACGAGTACGTGGCACTGGACCGGGCTGGCCAACCTGCGTGAGGCGGTCGGTGACAGCCAAGTCGGGACCGCCACCCGGAACACGTTGCTCATCGTGCTGGTCAGCGTGCCGTTGTCGATTGTCGCCGGGCTGGGTCTCGCGATGCTCGTCAGCCGGGTGACCCGCGGCCGGGCGTTGGTCCGGCTCCTGCTGTTCCTCCCGGTCACCGCCAATCTCGTCGCGATGTCGGTGGTTTTCCAGTACGTCTTCTCGCCGGACTCGACCGGGCTCGCGAACACGTTTCTATCGGCCTTCGGGGTGGCCCCGGTCGACTGGCTCGGCTCCAAGTCGACCGCCCTGCTGGTCGTCGGTTCGGTTGGGCTGTGGCGGCTCACCAGCCTCGTGTTCGTCCTCTACCTGGCCGGGCTGACCTCGATCCCCACGTCGGTTGACGAAGCGGCGGAGGTCGACGGGCTGCGGGGCTGGACGCGATTCCGCACCATCACCTGGCCGCTCCTCGCGCCGACAACGGTGTTCGCCGCCGTGGTCGGTGCGGTGCTCAGCCTGCAGACCTTCGAGACGGTCGCGGTGTTGAGCCAGGGCGGCCCGAACGGGGCGAGCGAGACGCTCGTCTATCGGATCTACAAGATCGGCTTCGAACCGTCGTTCCGGGTCGGCTACGCGAACCTGCTGTCGTCGCTGCTGGTGGTGGTGGCCGTGGTGCTGGGCATCCTGGGGTCGCTCGGCGGACGGCGCTTCAGTCAGACCGGGGAACAGCGATGAGCACCCCCACCGTGGTGCGCCCCGAGGTTGCCGGGGCGGACGTCAGCCCGGGCCGCCGGGCGGGACGCCGTTCACCGCTCGGCCCGGTGGTTCGGTGGGTCCTGCTGATCATCGCCATCGTTGTCGCCCTGCTGCCGTTCCTCTGGATGTTGCGGACTGCTCTCGGCCCGTCCCAGACGGCCATCGACCAGTCCGCGGCGCTGCTGCCGAGCTCGATCACCTTCGACAACTTCAACAACGCCTGGTACGGCGTCGACCTCGGGAGGGCCCTGGTCAACGGGGTGCTGGTCAGCGGCTCCGTTCTCATCCTGCAGCTGTTCACGTCGGTCACCGCCGGCTACGCGTTCGCCTGCCTGCGCTTCCGCGGGCGCAACGTGCTGTTCGTCCTCGTCCTGATCGGGATGTTGATCCCGCCGCAGACGGTCGCGGTGCCGAACTACGTGACCATCTCCGGCCTCGGCCTCGCGGACACCCGATTCGGGCTGGTACTGCCCTTCGCCGCCAACGCCATCGGCATCTTCCTGATGCGCCAGTACATGTCGACCGTGCCGACGACGCTGCTGGAGTCGGCGCGGATGGACGGGCTCGGGACGTGGCGCACGCTCTGGCGGGTGGTACTGCCGCAGTGCACGCCGGCCGTCGCCGCGGTCGCCACGTTCTCGTTCCTGGTCAACTTCAACGAGTACCTGTGGCCGCTGCTGGTCGCGCGGTCGCCGGTCAACTACACCCCGCCGCTGGCGCTCGCCACGTTCACCACTTCGGCCGGTCTGCCGGACTTCGCACAACTGTCGGCGGCGGCGCTCATCATCAGCCTGCCGTCGTTGGTCGTCTTCCTCGTCGCCCAGCGGAAGCTGACCGCCGGCCTGGCCGGTAGCGGTGCGGCGGTGTGATGCTGATTCCAGCCCAGCACGATCACTCACTGCACACGCCACCTTGTTCACGCGCCCACCCCGTTGAAGCGGACACCATGATGAAGCGGACACCCTGATGACGCCCACCCCGTCCCGCTCGCGGACGCCTCTGCCCCTCGTCCGAGGTGCCCGCTCGCTGGCCCTCGTCGCCGCGCTGCTCGGTGTCCTCACGGCGGCCGCCTGTGGTGGGGGCAAGAGCAGCAACACCCCGAACGTCACCGCGCCGACCGCGCGCGACGCCCAGGTGACGGTCGACGACGTCAACGGCGCCAAGGCGAGCCCGGAATGCGCGGCGAAGGTGAAGACGCTGCGCATCGTGACCTACGGCAACGTCAGTGCCTCGGCCCGCAACGCCAAGGCCTACCTCGAGAAGGCCCACCCCGGTCTGACCGTCGACTTGTCCAGCACGGCGACGTCGTACGCGGAGGTCGTCAGTCAGATCAGCGCGGACAAGGCGGCCGGCCGGCAGACCGACGTCGCCGTCGCCGGCTACGAGTTCCTCACGACCTTCGTGAACGACCTGGGTGCCCAGGAGCTCAGCCCCAAGCTGCTCCGCGCCTCCTACGACCAGCGGTTCCTGCCGCTCGGGCAGTACAACGGCAAGCAGTACGGCATCCCGCAGCAGGTGTCGCTGCCGGTGCTCATGTACAACGAGAACCTGTTCAAGAAGGCCGGTATCGACCCCGCCACATTGCAGACGACCGATGGCGTCCTCGCCGCGATCGACAAGCTCAAGGCGGCCGGGGTGCAGCGTCCGGTCGACCTGCCGACCGAGTTCGGTTACTGGTTCCTCGACAGCATGGCGCACAGCCTTGGGACCGGGCTCCAGGGGTCGGACGGCAAGCCCGCCTACAACACCCCGGCCGCCCAGCAGGCCATGGCGTTCCTCGCCGCGGTCGGCAAGAGCGGAGCGCAGTCGCAGAACGCGACGACGCAGGGCGCTTTGACCTTCGGATTGCAGCGTTCCGCCACGGTCGGCGCCACCGTCGCGGCCGTCGGCGCGGCCCGCAACCTGCTCGCCAACCGTGGTTCGCAGTCGTTCCCGGTCGGGGTCGTCCCGTTCCCGACGTTGCCGGGCGGCAAGCTCACCCCCGTGGCCGGCGGCAACTCTCTGGTCGTCCTGTCCGCGGACCGCTGTCAGAAGGAGATGGCGACCGAGGCCGTCGTCGCGCTCCTGTCGCCCGACGTGCTCGCCGCTGGCATCCAGGCCACGAGCTACCTGTCGATCGACAAGCGGGCGACCGAGCTCCTGTCGGACTTCTACGCCAAGAACCCCGACCTCAAGGCCTTGAACGACCTGGCGCCTCAGCTGGTCGCCCCGCCGGCCTGGTCGGGCACCCGGGGTTCGGAGATCCCGCAGGTGACCGAGGACGAAGTGGTCTCGGTGGTCGGCGGCAAGGATCCGCAGGCGGCGTTGACCGAGTTGCAGACCAAGGCCACGGATCTCACGAAGTGAGCACTGACCTCAGCAAGGACGCGCCGCCCGGTACGGCGGCGGCCGTCGGCCGGGGGATCGGGCTGGAGATCCGTTCGGTCACCCGCGCCTACGGCTCGGTCCGGGCGGTCGACGACGTCAGCCTCTCGGTGGCGCCCGGCGAGGTCGTGTCGCTGCTGGGTCCGTCCGGGTCCGGCAAGTCGACGTTGCTCCGTCTGGTCGCCGGGCTCGACACCCCCACGGGGGGCGAGCTGACCCTGGACGGCCGCAGCGCCCTGGATCTGCCGCCGCACCAGCGCGACGTGTCGATGGTGTTCCAGCACTACGCCCTGTATCCGCACCTGTCGGCGCAGGACAACCTCATCCTCGCCCTGCGCTACGGCCGCGGACTCAGCAAGGCGGCGGCGGCCGAGCGGGCACGGGAGACGCTGGAGCTGCTCGGTGTCGGCGAGCTCGCGAAGCGCAAGCCGGCCGCGATGTCCGGTGGGCAACGGCAGCGGGTGGCCATCGGCCGCGCCCTCGCCACCCGCTCCCGGCTCGTCCTGCTGGACGAGCCCATGAGCGGCCTCGACGCGGTGCTGCGGGCCAGCCTGCGGGTCGAGGTTGTGGCGTTGCTCCGCCGGCTCGGGTCGACGGCGCTGTTCGTCACGCACGACCAGTCGGAGGCGATGGTGGTCGGCGACCGGGTCGCGGTGCTGAACGAGGGCCGGCTCGAGCAGGTCGGAACGCCCGATGAGGTGTACGACAACCCCGCGAGCCGGTTCGTCGCCGGCTTCGTCGGCAGCCCGCCGATGAACATCCTGGACGGTTCCGAGCGCCGTGGACCGGGTGATGCCAGCGTCCGGGGTTCCCGCCGGGACGACGACCGGCACGGTCCGTCGCTGCTCGTCGGGCCGGACTTCGAGGTCGCCGCGCCGGAGAACGCCGTGGCCGTCGGGGCCCGCCCGGAGCACCTGGCGGTCGGTCCGGGGGACGGTTCGGGGCTGACGATCGAGGGGGAGATGGTCGTCTCCGAGCGGCTCGGCGCCGACCGCGTCGCCTACGTGCACGCCACGTCCGGGCTGCTGGCGGTGCGCGTCACCGGCAAGCCGCCGGCCCCGGGGGAGCGGGTCAGCATCTCGGCTCCGCCCTCAGCGCTGTCGTTCTTCGACGGTTCGGGACGGCTGATCCGGTCCCGCTGACGGTCGGATGACACCGAGATGACGCAGCAGCGACGCGGGTCATCCGATTCACCGTTCGTTCGCTGACGAACAGCCGTGCCGCGATCTCGCCGACCCCGACTCCGTCCGCGATCAGGGTCCAGAGCGATCTCTCGACCTCGTCGAGGTCGGACGGGGCGGCTGCATTCGTTTGCTGGCGAGCAAGGCGTCGGCATCGCCGTAGCAGTCGCGATCACCTGCGTCGACGTGACGACGATCTGGGGCGGGCTGCCGGTGTAGGCACCTCTGTTCCTCGAGGCTCGCGCCCTTCGCGCGGTGGGTGTCGCTGTTCGCCGGACAGGACCTGTTTCCCGGCCCCACTATGCGGCGGTGACGACCGACGCGCGCTGGGTTCGGAGCATGCCGGAGCTCTACCACCGTCACCTCGGGCCGGCCCTCTTCCAGCCCTTTGCACGGCAACTCGCCACCGCCGTCGTAGCGCGTGCGCCCCACCGCGTGCTCGAACTCGCGGCGGGTACTGGGATCGCCACCGACGAGCTCGTGCGGCAGCTTCCGCATGGCTCCATCCACGCCACAGACCTCAACCCCGCGATGGCGGGGACGGGCCGGGCTCGGGTACCGGGAGCCAGCTGGGCGACGGCGTCCGCGGAGCACCTTCCGTTCCCGGATCGCTCGTTCGACGCCGTCGCCATGCAATTCGGGATCATGTTCTTCCCGGATCAGGTGCGGGCGCTCGCCGAAAGCAGGCGCGTGCTCAGCCCCGCCGGCACCGTCGTCTTCACGGCGTGGGACAGGGTCGAGGAGTCGCCGTTCCCCGCGGCGATGGTCGAGAGTCTTGTCGCGGTACTGCCCGACGATCCTCCCGACTTCATCGTGCGTGTGCCGCACGGCTACCACGACCCGGCGAGGATGCGAGCCGATCTCATCAGCGCCGGCTTGCAGCCCGTCGACGTCCAGCGCGTGGTGCTGTCCGGTCGGGCCGAATCCGCCCGCTCGTTGACCGAAGGGTTCTGCTACGGCACCCCGTTACGCCACGTCCTGCAGCAGCGCGGTTCGCTCGACCAGGTCGTGGACAGGCTGGCGGACGAGATGACCCGGCGCCTCGGCGACGGCGAGATCGAGGGCGACCTCGCCGCCTTCGTCGTGACCGCCACGCCCCGCTGAGCCGAATCTGGCGGATCGGTGTGTCACAACGCCCGAAGCCGGTTCGTCGTAGCGGATGTCGAACCGAAACCGGAGGTCCGCACCATGGCACCAGTGTCTGACCTCGACCAGTTCCTCGAGCAGCGCTCCCGCCTCTTCTCGATCGCCTATCGGATGCTCGGCAGCGCCTCCGAGGCCGAGGACGTGGTGCAGGAGGCCTACGTGCGCTGGCAGGCGGCTCCGCGCGACAACGTGGAGTCCGCGTCCGGCTTCCTGACCTCGGTGGTCGTGCGGTTGTCGATTGACGTGCTCCGCTCGGCGCGGGTCCGGCGCGAGGCCTACGTCGGCCCGTGGCTGCCCGAGCCGCTCGTCGCCGATACCTCGCCCGGGCCGGACGAAGCCGCCGAGCTCGCGGACTCGGTGTCGCTCGCGTTCCTCGTGCTGCTCGAGGAGCTCACGCCGGTCGAACGGGCCGTGTTCCTGCTGCGGGAGGTGTTCGGCTACGACTACCCGACCGTCGCCACGATGGTCGGGAAGTCCGAGGCGAACTGCCGCCAGCTCGTCCTCCGCGGCAAGCAGCGCGTCGCCGAACGGCGCACCCGCTTCGAGGCCGACTCCGCGCACAGCCGCGAGCTCACCGCACAGTTCCTGGATGCCTGCATGACCGGCGACCTCGACGGGCTGTTCGGGATGCTCGCCGACGATGTCGTGGTCTGGTCCGACGGTGGCGGCAAGGCGCAGGCCGCGCGGCGGCCGATCACCGGCAAGGACAAGGCCGCCCGTTTCCTCGTCGGGATCGCCGCCAAGGGAGGCACCGAGTTCGACGGTCGGCTGGTCGCGGTGAACGGCCAGCCCGGCGGAGTGTTCGGGCGGAACGGGCGGATCGAGTACGCGCTGGCTCTCGACGTCCTCGACGGTCAGATCGTCGGCGTGCGCGTGATGGCCAACCCGGACAAGCTCCAGCACCTGCAGCCGGAGAACGTCCACCCGCGGGCCTGATTCGCCCCCACGCTTCCGGTGCCGGGTCGGCGTTGCCCCTACAGTCAGCCCGGCACCGGACCCCCACGCGCCGTAGATTTTGGCCATGGACGCCCGTCGGCAGGTTCCCCGGACCGATGCCGTCCTCGCTGACCCGGCCCTCGCGTCGGCGCTGCAACGGCTGGACCGCGCCGTGGTGAAGGCCGCGGTGGTCGCCGCGCAGCAGGAGGTCCGGGCCGGCCGGATCGCGCCGGAGGACACCGCCGCGGAAGCCGCGCGACGGCTACCCGCCGGGGACGCGAGCCTCCGCCCCGTCCTGAATGCCACCGGCGTGGTGCTGCACACCAACCTCGGCCGCGCGCCGTTGGCGCCCTCGGCGGTGCGGGCCGTGGTCGACGCCGCCGGCTACACCGACGTCGAGTACGACCTGGCGACCGGACGACGAGCCCGCCGGGGACGTCAGGTCCTGGACGTGCTCCGCGCCGCGGTGCCGGCGGCCGAGGACGTGCTGATCGTGAACAACGGAGCAGCGGCGCTGCTGCTCGCCGCCACCGTGCTCGCCGCCGGCCGCGAGATGCTGATCAGCCGCGGCGAGATGGTGGAGATCGGCGATGGGTTCCGTCTGCCGGATCTCCTCGTCAGCACCGGCGCGCGACTCCGCGAGGTCGGCACCACCAACCGCACGACGGTGGACGACTACCGCGCCGCCCTGACCCCGGAGACGGGGTGCGTGCTCAAGATCCACCCGTCGAACTTCCGGATCGACGGGTTCACGGCCGAGGCGGGCCTCGCCGAGCTGTCCGGTCTCGCTGAGCTGTCCGGAGTCGATGTCCCCGTCGTCGCCGATCTCGGCAGCGGACTCCTCCGCCGGCATCCGCTCCTGCCCGACGAACCGGACGCCGACACGGCACTGCGCGCCGGAGCCGACCTGGTCACCGGTTCGGGGGACAAGCTGCTCGGCGGGCCACAGGCCGGGCTCCTGCTCGGTCGGAAGGACCTCGTCGAACGTTGCCGACGCGCACCGATCGCGCGCGCCTTCCGGGTCGACAAGCTCACCCTGGCCGCGTTCGAGGCGACGCTGCTCGCGGCGAGCACGCCGACGGAGGACGCGCTCGCCGCCGACCCGGAGCAGCTCCGCGCGCGGGCCGAGAAGATTGCCGGCGAACTCGCCGACGCTGATGTGGTTCCCGCTGCCGGGGCCGTCGGGGGAGGGGGCGCGCCGGGACTCGCACTCGCCGGGTGGGCCGTCGCCGTCGACGAGCGCTACGCCGAGCCGCTCCGTCGCGGAGACTTGCCGGTCGTGGGGCGGGTCGAGGACGGGCGCTGCCTGCTCGACCTTCGCTGCGTACCCGAGGCACGGGACGCCGAGCTGCTCGCCGCCGTGCGTGCGGTCACCGGAACCTGAGACAGGACGGGACTGAGGTGCGCGTCGTCGCGACCGCCGGGCACGTGGACCACGGGAAGTCGACGCTGGTCCGCGCGCTGACCGGGATGGAGCCGGACCGCTGGGACGAGGAGCGGCGGCGCGGGCTCACGCTCGACCTCGGCTTCGCGTGGACGACGCTGCCGGACGACGAGGTCCTCGCCTTCGTCGACGTCCCCGGCCATCAGAAGTTCCTGGCGAACATGCTCGCCGGCGTCGGGCCGGTGCCGGCCGTGCTTTTCGTCGTCGCCGCCGACGAGGGCTGGTCCCGTCAGTCGGAAGAGCACCTCGTCGCCCTCGATGCGCTCGGCGTCGAGCACGGACTGCTGGCGGTGACCCGAAGCGACCTCGCCGACCCCGAGATCGCGACCGAGGAGGCGCTCAACCGCATCTGTTCGACGTCCCTCGGGTTGGTGCCGTCGGTCGCGGTGTCGGGTCGTACCGGCGCCGGATTGGACGACCTGCAGATCGCGCTCGCCGAGCTCGTCGCGACGTTGCCGCCACCCCGGCGAGACGGCCCGGTTCGCCTGTGGATCGACCGTGCCTTCCGGATCGCCGGCGCGGGGACCGTCGTCACCGGGACCCTCGGCACCGGCACGCTCGCGGTCGGCGACGAACTCGAGCTGGGCGTGGCCCGCGAACGGGTACGGATCCGCAACCTGCAGAGCCTGGAGCACGATGAGTCACAGGTCAGTGCGGTGTCCCGGGTCGCCGTGAACATCCGGAGCGCCACCGGCGGCAACCTCGGCCCGGTGCAGCGGGGGGATGTGCTGCTCACCCCCGGCAGCAGCGTCTTCACCAACGAGATCGACGTCGCACTGCACGAGATCGGTCCGGACCAGGCCGCGGATCCGGAGAAGGCCGCGGAGCTGGCCGGCAACCTCGTGCTGCACGTCGGGTCGGCCGCGGTCCCGGCCCGAGTGCGGATGCTCGTCGGCCTCCCCGCGGACGGAGTGGCCCCGACGAGCCGTTTCGCCCGCCTGCTGCTCGACCACCCGCTTGCGCTCAGCCGCGGCGACCGCGGGGTCCTGCGCGACCCCGGCGGTCAGCGGGTCGCCGCCGGTGTCGGGGTGGCCGACCTCGCTCCGCCGGCACTTCGGCGGCGGGGCGCCGCGGCAGCGCGGGCGGCGGAGCTCGCGGCCGGGCTCAACCCGGTCGCGGAGGTCGAACGCCGGTCCTCAGCGTCCCGCCGCATTCTGGACCAGCTCGGTGTGCTGCCCGCCGACGCGTCGCTGCCGGCCGGGCTCCGCGAGGTGAGCGGGTCGGTCGTCTCGGACACCTCCTGGGCGCGGTGGGTCACCGAACTCCGCACTCACGTCGACGCCCATGCGGCCGCACACCCGCTCGACCCCGGTCTCCCGCTCGAGACCGCTCGTCAGCGACTCGGCCTGGCCGACCCCGCCCTGCTGCCGCCGCTCGCCGCCGACGCCGGACTCCGCGCCGAGGCGGGCCGGGTACGACCGAAGGATGCCGGCCCGGCGTTCTCCCCGGAGCTGCTGGCAGCCCTGGATGAGGTGCGCGCCCGACTCCAGGCCGATCCCTTCGCCGCTCCCGAGGCCGACGACCTCGCGGCGGCAGGGCTCGACGCGGCGGCCGTGGCGGCGGCCGCGAAGGCCGGCCTCCTGCTGCGCCTGACCGGCGGGATCGTGCTGCTCCCCACCGCGGAGGGGGATGCCGTGGCTCGGCTGGTCCAGCTCGACCAGCCGTTCACGACCTCGGAGGCCCGGCAGGCCCTGAACACCACCCGCCGGGTGGCGATCCCGCTGCTCGAATATCTCGACAGCCGTCGCCGGACCCGGCGGGTGGACACCACCTCCCGGACGGTTATCCGCTAGGCGGAGGGGATCGCGTAGGCGTCGCCGAAGCGTGCGACGTAGGCGCCGAAGTCGTCCGGTGCGGGCGCACCCACGAGGACACTGTCGAGCCGGTCGAGGAAGTTCTGCCACACCGGGCCGATCGTGGATGCGTTATAGGGCTCCGCCAGCTGGTGGACGAACCGGAGGACCGTGCGGTCGCCCTGATCCGTGAGGGTGAGCTCGAGCGGCCAGGGGCCGTCGCGACTCTCGAGGGTCATCGCCAGGTGGGTCGGCGCCGAGCAGTCGTGGATCAGCACCGTCTCCGGCCGCTCGCTTCCTGCTGCCGACATGACGAATTCGACCCGGCCCGTCGCGGGGTCCCCGGTCCAGCGGCCGATCCAGCGTTCCATCCGCTCCGGGTCGGTCACCGCCGACCAGACGTCAGTCGGCGGGACGTCATAGGTACGGACGAACTCCAGGCGGACGCCGTCCGCGTCGCGCAGGACCTCGCCGAGTCGCTCTGTCACGGTCATGCGTTCCTCCACTGTTGTCAGGTACTTCAGAGCCGGCCACGCCGGATCTCGGTGTCGAGGGCATCCAGGCGCTGTGCCCAGAATCGCCGATAGGGCTGGAGCCACGCGTCGATCTCTGCGAGCGGACGCGCGTCGAGCGAGTACACGCGCCGGGTCCCCACCGGACGGACCGAGACGAAACCGTTGTCCCGCAGCACTCGGAGGTGCTGCGAAACCCCGGGCTGGGAGACGCGGAACGTCTCCTGCACCTTCGTGGTGATCTCGCCGGAGGTCAGCTCGGTGTCGGCCAGCAGCTCGATGATGAGCCGCCGCACCGGGTCGCCGAGGACGTCGAACGCGTGCACAGGTCGACTCTGTAGCAAGCGCTTATATAAGTCAAGCTGCAAGCAACGGCTTTCTGTGAGATCTCTCCGCGGAACCAGCGGTAACACCCCGGAGAACTATGGCAAATCGGACCTCCGAGGCCGTTCCGCGCTGAGATTGCACAGTCACCCTGACGGTTCGACCGCGCACGTCGGCTCGGACGCACTGCGGCCCCCGTCCCGGGTGGGACGAGGGCCGCGGTGCGGTGCCGAGATCAGTCATCGACGAGCAGCTTTGCCAGCTTCTCGCGGTGCTCGGAGGCCGAGCCGTAGGCGTACTCCTCGCGCTTGGCGCGCTTGAAGAAGAAGTGCGCGTCGTGCTCCCACGTGTACCCGATGCCGCCGTGATACTGGATCATCGCCGCGGTCACCTCGCGGGCACTGTCCGAGGCCTTGGCCTTGGCGATCGACACCGCCTGCTTCGCGTCATCGAGCCCCGCGTCGAGCGCGTGCGCCGCGAACAGCACACCGTGCTCGGCCATGGTCACGCTGACGTGCAGGTCGGCGAGGTGGTGCTTGATGGCCTGGAAGGAGCCGACGGGACGGCCGAACTGCACCCGGTCCTTGTCGTACTGCACGGTCCGGGTCAGCGACTCGCGGGCGATGCCGGACAGGTCCGCCGCCACCAGCACGGTCGCCCGGTCCAGCACCTGATCGACGGGGCTGCCGACCACCGACGCGGAGCCGGCCTCGAGCGCCGTGCCCCCGCCGGTCACCGTGACCCGGCCGAGGCGGGTGGTGCGGTCCATGACCGCCAGCGGCTCCACCGAGTAGTCCGACGGTTCGAGCAGTACCAGGGCACCGTCTTGGACGGCGACAATCGCGTCGGCGACTCCGGCGTACTCCACCGGCTGCGTGAGGTCGGGCGCGAACGCCAGCCGCACCTCACCGGCGGCAAGGCGCGGCAGCCACGTCTTCTGCACCTCGTCGGAACCGGCGAGCCGGATCGCCTCGCCGGCCACGATCGTGCCGAGCCAAGGGCCGGGGACCGCCCCGGCGCCGAAGGCACGGCTGAGTACCACCGCGTCGAGCAGGTCGAGCCCGAGGCCGTCGTGCTCCTCGGGGACGAGGACGGCGAGCCAGCCCTGCTCCCCGAAAGCCTTCCAGAGTTCGGCGGGGGCGCCGTCGCCGGACGGGTCGTCGTAGACCTCGCGGACCGCCGAGAGCGGGAACCGGTCCCCCAGGTAGTCGCGCACCGTCGCCTGCAGGGCGCGCTGTTCGTCTGTCAGTGCGAAGAACATCGCGAACTCCTTATCGAGGCAGGCCGAGCACGCGCTCGGCGACGATGTTGCGCTGGACCTGCGACGAGCCGCCCCAGATGGTCTCGGACCGGGACCACAGGAACATCTCCTGCATCGGGCCGAGGTCCCGAGTCGGGGTGCCCGGCACGGCCTGACCGGCGTAGCCGAGGACGTCCATGGAGAGCTCGCCCAGGTCCTGGTGCGTCTCGGACCACTGCAGCTTCGTCATCGACGCCTCGAAGCCGAGCTCGCGGCCCTGCTCCACCTGCGTGAGGATGTGCAGCGAGTGCAGCTTGAGCAGCTCCAGCTCGCCGGCGATCGTGGCGATCTTCTGACGAATCATCGGGTCCTTTGCCTTGCCGTTCGCCTTGGCCATCTCGATGACCGCGTCCAGCTGGCGACGGAAGAGGACGTACTGGCCCATGGCCGACGAGCCGCGCTCGAAGGACAGCAGCAACATGGCGACGTTCCAGCCGGCGCCGACCTCACCGAGAACCCGGTCGGTCGGTACTCGGACGTCGGTGAGGAAGACCTCGCCGAACTCCTCGTTGCCCGTCATCTGCTTCAGCGGCCGGGCGTCGACCCCGTCGGAGTGCATGTCGATCAGCAGCATCGTGATGCCCTGGTGCTTCTTGCTCTCCTGCGAGGTGCGCACCAGCGTGAACATCTGGTCGGCGCGCAGGGCGTTGGTGGTCCACACCTTCTGGCCGTTGACGACGTAGGCGTCGCCGTCCAGCTCGGCGCGGGTGGACAGCGCCGCCAGGTCGGACCCGGCGCCGGGCTCGGAGAACCCCTGGGCCCAGATGACCTCGTTGCGCAGCAGCGGGCCGATGATCTCGCGCTTCTGCTCGTCGGAGCCGATCGCCATCACGGTCGGCGCGAGGAAGGTGAGACCGAGGGTGTTGACCGTGGCCGGCGCGTGCGCCCGGTTCATCTCCTCGTCATAGATCGCCTTCTGCGTCGGGGTCCCGCTCCGGCCGCCGTACTCCTTCGGCCACGCGATCCCGGCCCAACCGTCCTGGGCCTTCTTAGCCTCCCACTCGCGGCGGAGGTCGAACGACTGGGCTTCGGTCTTGGTGCTCCAGAATTCGTGGGTACGCCACTCCTGCGGCAGGTTGGCGTCGAGCCAACTCCGGAACTCGGCGCGGAACGCCTCGTCCGCCTCGCTGTACGTCAGGTCCATGTCCAAATCGTATGCATCACCATCCGGAGCTGTTGCGGCACGGGCGGTGGCGAGGCCGACGCTTCAGGTGGAGGTATCGAGCTCGCCCACGGCGGCGCGGAACAGCTCGAGCTCCGCGAGCACGCGGGTGAAGCCGTCCCGGGCACGGCTGAGCGCGCCAGGAGTGGCGTCGCCGGCGGTGCAGACGAGCTCGAGTGCGGCTGCGGCCGCGGCGATCCGGCGGGCGCCGATCACGCTCCCGCTGCCCTTGAGCG
>DATITC010000071.1:0-16896 GCA_035468175.1 Frankiaceae bacterium
GCTGCTGTTCGCCGCCCACTGGCGATCACCCGGGCTGCCGTGGATCTGCGGTGGGCGGGAACGGCCGCGATTTTGGGGTGCTGGCGGGCCTGGATCGTGCTGTTCGCCGCCCACGGCAGATCACGGGCTGCTGTTCGACGCCCACGGGAGATCGTTTGAGCGGCGGTGATCTGCGGTGGGCGAGAACGGCCGCGATTTCGGGGTACTGACGGGCCTGGATCGTGCTGTTCGCCGCCCACGGGAGATCACGGGCTGCTGTTCGCCGCCCACGGGAGATCGCCGAGCGCTCAGCGGCGCCGCGGGGGCGTCGGTCGGGCTCGGCGGGTCAGCCGGGCAGCGTGAAGGGCTTGTTCTCCGGCTGCTCGGTCGGAGCCAGCGGGTTGGCGGTCGGCTTGTCGAAGCGGGGCGCCTGAGCCTGGGACTGCGCGTGCTGCGGCTGAGGCGGCGCGGAGTGGGACTGCGCGTACTGCGGCTGCTGCGCGTACTGCGGCTGCTGCGCGTACCCGGCTTGCTGCGGGCCCCAGCCGGGTCCGATGCCGTGCCGCTGCTCATCCCTCCGTCGCCGCTCCGCGAGGACGGCGGCCAGATAGGCCCACCCCGGGGTCCCGGGCGGCGGCGGTGGCGTCACGACCTCCTGCACCGATGCGACGAGGCGGGCACCGAGCGACTCGCGGGCGGTGGGGGACAGCTGGTGGGCCCGCCCGAGGAACTGACGGGCGGACAGCGCCAGCGCATCGTCGAACCGGGACAGGTCCAGCGTGCCGGCCCAGCCCACCAGCGGTGGCGGCATGGACGGCACGTCGGTGCCCAAGGTCGGGATGCGCTCCTGCAGCACCACCGTTCCGGCCAATAGGTCGCCGATGCGCTTGCCCCGGTCCGAGATCATCGAGCAGACCACGGCCGGTACACCGAAGAACTGCGGACCTTCGACGATGGCCCGCATCAGCGCGCGGACCAGCGCCTGGCGGAAGCGCATCGGCGACCCGTCGTCGCGGACCGCGCGCAGTCCCATCACCGCCTTGCCGAGCGTCCGGCCGCCCCACAACGTCTCGAGCACCAGCGGATAGCCGACGGCGACCAGGACGTATGAGACGAGCCCGAGCGCCGCCGCCAGGGCGTCGTCATTGGCTGCCCGTGCGACCAGGGCGACGAGCAGCAGGAACAGCACGAGCTGGATGACGGCGTCGATGGCCGCCCCGACCAGCCGCGAGCCGACGCGGGCGACGCGCAGGTCGATGGCGACGGCCTCACCCGTAATGATCTGGCTCACCGCTCTAGCATCGCTGATACCGGCCCGGTCCGAAGCGCGGCCCGTCGAACGGAGGTGTTCGTGGACGTCGACGTCTACGTCGCACGGCACCGCCCGGAGTGGCAGCGGCTCGAATTGCTGGTCCGCCAGGCCGCCCGACCGCGTCGGTTGTCCGGCGGGGAGTTCGACGAACTGGTCGACCTCTACCAGCGGGCAGCGACCCATCTTTCCGTCGTACGCACCCGTTCGCCCGACCCTGGCTTGGTCGACGCGCTGTCCGGGCTGGTCACCCGCGCCCGTTCGGTGGTGGCCGGAGCGCGGGACCCCAGCTGGCGGGCGGTGTCGCGGTTCCTGCTCGAGACGTTCCCCGCGGCCGTGTACCTGCGGCGCTGGTGGCTCCTCTGGACGACGGTGGCCTGCGTCGCCGTGTCGTTGGCGCTCGGGTTCTGGATCGCGAACGACGCCTACGTCGCCGGGGCCCTGCAGCCGGCCGACCACGTGCGCGCCCTGTGCGACAGCCAGTTCCGGGACTACTACAGCAGCCATCCGGCCGGCTCCTTCGCCGCCCAGGTCTGGACCAACAACGTCTGGGTGGCCGCCGGAGCGATCTGCTTCGGCGCGTTGCTCGGACTGCCGACGATCGTCCTGCTGCTGTTCAACGCGGTGAACGTCGGGGTGTCCGGCGGCTACATGGCCTCGTGCGGGAAGACCGGCGAGTTCTTCTCGCTGATCCTGCCGCACGGGATGCTGGAGCTCACCGCCGTCTTCCTCGCCGGCGCCACCGGACTGCGGGTGGGATGGCGGATGATCGACCCGGGCCCACGACGACGCGTCGAGGCGCTCGCCGAGGAGGGACGCAGCGCAGTCGGCATCGCGCTCGGCCTGATCGTCTACCTGGCCATCAGCGGCGTGCTCGAAGCCTTCCTGACGCCCTCACCGCTACCGCCGGCTGCCCGGCTGGCCATCGGCTTCCTGGTCTGGGCGATCGTGCTCGGCGGCACGCTGTACCTCGGTCGCCGGGCCGTGCGCGGCGGGGCCACCGGCGACCTCGACGCCCGCGATATCGAAGCCCGGGCGCCCGTGTCCGTCTGACGGCCCGGTCAGAGCCGGCCGGCAGCCTTCAACGCGAGGTAGGCGTCGGACACCGCGGACGCGAAGTGCTCCGGCGGCGCGTCGACGACCTCGACCCCGCGGCGTCGCAGCAGTCCGGCCAACCGCCGTCGCTCGGCCAGCGCCCGTTCGGCCGCGGCCGCCGCGTAGACGTCGGACACGTCGCCGCGGGTGTTCGCGAGCTCGACCACCCGGGGGTCGGACAGCGCCGCGATCAGCACCGTGTGCCGACGCAGGACCGGCGCGAGCGAGGGGAGCAGGCCCTCCTCGACGACGGCCGGAACCAGGTCGGTGAACAACACGAGCAGGCTCCGTCGGCGGGCGACCCGGAGCACCTGCCCGATCAGCGCTTCGTGGTTGGTCTCGACCAGCGCCGGCTCGAGCAGGGCCATGGAGTTCGACAACGTGGACAGCGAACCCCGTTCGACGACGGCGCGGGGCGAGACGTCCTGCGCGATCAGATCGATGCGGTCGCCGGCACGCAGGGCGAGTGCCGCGAGCAGCAGTGCCGCGTCGAGCGAGTGGTCCAGGCGCGGCTCGTCGGCGACGCGGCCGGCAGCGGTGCGGCCGGTGTCGAGGGCCAGGACAACCCGGCGGTCGCGCTCCGGCCGGTAGACGCGGACGGCGAGCGACGTGCGACGAGCGGTCGCCCGCCAGTCGATGGATCGGACGTCGTCGCCCGGGACGTATTCACGCAGGCTGTCGAATTCGGCGCCCCGTCCGGGGCCGCGAGCGGCGACCTGGCCTTCGACCTGCCGGAGCCGGGACAGCTTCTCCGGCAGTAGCGACCGGGACCGGAACTCCGGCAGCACCCGCACCCGTCCCGGCACGACGATGCTGCGCTGCCGGCCCGCGAGCCCTAACGGACCGAACGAGCGGACGACGACCGCGCGCGGACGCCGGTCGCCGCGCCGGGTCGGCCGCAGCACGCCGTCGATCCGGCGCCGTTCACGGACCGGAACTCGCAGCGCCGTGGTCGAGGGGGTCAGGCCGGACGACGGTGGCCAGGCGTCCCGCAACCGCCCCCGCACTGCGCGCGAGCCATCGTTGCGGACCAGCAGTGCCGTCTCCAGCGGCTCCCCGAGCCGGCCGCTCGCTGGGAGCCGCCGCTCGAACGACAGCCCGCGGGGGCTTCCGGCCAGCAGCACGTCAACCGCGATCAGCACGAGCAGCAGCGCGTCTATGACGAGCAGCGTCGCCAGCGGGGCCGGGACGAGGGCGACGAACACCACCGCGACGAGCGCGACGATGCCCGCGCGGCCGGTGAGCGTCATCGGGTAGCAGTCATCAGGACCGGCTCAGCGCGGCACCGCGACGGTGGCGAGCACCCCGTCCAGCACCGCGTCGACGGTCACGCCCTCGAGCTCCGCCTCGGGTCGGAGCTGCACCCGGTGCCGCAGGGTCGGGCGGGCCAGGGCCTTCACGTCGTCGGGGGTGAGGTAGTTCCGGCCAGAGAGCCAGGCCCACGCCTTCGCGGTGGACAGCAGCGCGGTGGCCCCGCGCGGGGAGACCCCGAGCGAGAGCGACGGGGCGGATCGGGTGGCGCGGGCCAGGTCCACGACGTAGCCCAGGACGTCCGGACGTACCTCCACCTGCCGGACGGCGAGACGTCCGGCGGCAAGTTCGGCCGGGCCGGCGACCGGGGTGACGCCCGCGGCCGCCAGGTTGCGAGGGTCGAAGCCGGCCGAGTGGGCGGCCAGCACCCGCACCTCGTCCTCGCGTGGCGGCAGCGGCATCGTCAGCTTGACCAGGAACCGGTCCAGCTGGGCCTCGGGCAACGGATACGTGCCCTCGTACTCGATGGGGTTCTGCGTCGCCACGACCAGGAACGGGTCCGGCAGTGGCCGGGCGCGGCCCTCGACGGTGACCTGCCGTTCCTCCATCGCCTCCAGCAGCGCGGCCTGCGTCTTCGGGGGGGTTCGGTTGATCTCGTCGGCCAACAACAGGTTGGTGAAGATCGGTCCTTCCCGGAAGTCGAAGGACGCGTCCCGCGAGTCGTAGACGAGCGAGCCGGTGACGTCGCCGGGCATCAGGTCCGGGGTGAACTGCACGCGCTTGGTGTCCAACCGCAGCGTGCGTGCCAGAGCCCGCACGAGCAGCGTCTTCGCCACCCCCGGCACCCCCTCGAGCAGGGCGTGACCGCCGCACAGCAGGGTCACCACCAGGCCCGACACCGCCTGGTCCTGTCCGACGACGGCTTTGCCGACCTCCCGTCGCAGCGCGATCAAGGCCTCGCGGGCGGCGCCGGCGTCGGGAAGTCCCGTCGACGGGAGTCCGCCGCCGGGATGGGGATCTGCGTAGCCTGCCTGCGCCTCGCTCACCGAGCGCGCACCTCCCGCTCAAGTCGATCGATGTGGTCCGCCAGCCGGATCAGCTCGGCGTCGTCGGCCGGGGCGGCGCTGACAGCGCCCGTTCCGACGCCCGTCGTAGCGGGGGGTCCGGCGGAACCGTACAGCAGCAACGCGACCTCCCCGGGCTGCCGACCCGCCCGCGCCGCCACCGCGGTGACCAGGCCGACCGGGTCCGGCTCGCCACCGTGCTCGAGGGCGTTGCCGAGCCGGGCCCGGGCTCCGGTGCGCAAGGCGTCGGCCGCCGCCGCCCGGGCCCGTCCGGCGGCGTAGAGGCGAGCCCGTCCCTCGACCGTCTCGGCTGCTGGAACCACGACGGGCAGCGGCTCCTCGACGACCGGCCCGAGCCGCCGGGCGCGCCAGAGCGCGAACAGCACCACCGCGATGATCAACTGCAGGGTCGCCCAGAGCACCGCGGACGGCAGCAGGCTGAGCAGGCCGGGCCGGGTGGCCTGCGGATCCAGTGACGGCCGGTACCAGACGACGGACGTCGAGCGTGGGCCGGGGAGACCGTCACCGCTGAACACACCGAGCGCCAGGGCAGCGTTGCCGTCTTCGTCGAGCAGCTTGTTGGTCAGAAAAGAGGCCGAGCCGAGCACGACGACCTGCGTCGGGCCGTGCTGCGTCAGGACGAGACTGCCGGCGTAGCAGGAGGGGCTGCCCCCGAGGTAGCCGCGGCTCCCCGTCCTCGCCGTTCCCGCGGTCTGGGCGGCGGGGAGGACGCAGGACGGCGGCCGCGAGCTCACGGCCGCGCCGCGACCTTCGGTGACGGCCGTGCCCGGCACGTCGGACGGGGCGAGCAGCACGACCCGCGATGCCGCTCCCGACTCGTTCAGCACCCGGTCGAGTTCCTTGGGCTCGACACTGCTGGCGAAGGGGATGACCAGCGTGCCGCCGGCCGGGGCCGTTCCGCCCCGGCTGGTGTCGACGCCGCGGGCTTTCAGCAGCTCGGCGAGGGCAAGCGTGCCGGAAGGGCTGGCCGAACGGGGGTCCAGGTCGTCGCCACGGGAGGTGCCGGTGGCGAGCAGGGTGAGAACGACGACGACGAGCAGGAGTACGACGGCGGCGAGGGCTCCGAGCACCCCTGGCCGCTTCCACCACCGGGGCGGGCGGGCGCGGGTGGGCTGGTCGCTCGAGGCCGGCTGCACCGGGATGTCCGCGGGTCGGGGCGGCAGGTCGGTGAGCGTCATGCCGGGACCGCCGGTCCGGGCTGCGCCGGAGCGGGCTGCCGGACGCTGGGGCGGTACCGCTGGACCGCGTCGTCGAGCTCGACGACACCCCGGTAGTCCTGCGCGGTCCCGTCCCTCCCGCCGTACCAGACCTCGCTGAACGTCGCCGCCGCGCTCTCGAGCAGCGACCGGAGCTCGGGGGCGACGGCCCCGGCGTCCCGGGCGACCTCGTAGGCGGTGCGACCTGGCCTCGGTTCGATCAGGGTGCGCTCCTCCAGCAGCCGCACCACGGCGCGGAGCCGGGCCCGGACGGCCTCGGCCCACTGCTGCTGGGCGGCGAAGGTATCGGCCTGCGTGCGCAGCTGCGCCGGCGTCACCGCAGCCGGCACGTCGAGGCCGCCGCCCGCGGTCTGCGGTCGCCGCAGCGGGCCGAGGCGGATGACGACGACCACCGCCACGACCAGCAGCAGCACCAGGACGAGCAGCCCGAACGTGCCACCCGGAGTCGCGTCCGAGGCGCGGCTGAACAAGTGGCGGATGAACTCGATGACCTTGTTGACCGCCCGGGCGAGCAGCGACGGCTGCGCGTCGTGGTAGACCCCGCGCTGCAGCTCGCGCGACGCGTCCTGGCGCGCGCCGTCCCGGGTCAGCGGTGCAGCGGCCAGGAGCTGCAGGTGGGGGAGCAGAACGCCGGACACCGCGCTCAGCACGGCGTTCGACCGACGGTCACGAGGGCAGCTGCCCGGTCGGGCCCGTCCCGCCGCTGCCGTAGTAGTTCCGGTCCTCCTGCTTGATCTGGTTGGCCTGGTCGCTCTCGTGCTGCCGGGCGGCCTGCGCCAGGGTGAGGTCGAGCCCTTCGCGCCGCATCCGCTGGTCGATGTAGAGCAGGGCCGAGATTCCCGCGCTGATCGGGGCCGTGATGGTGCTGCTGAGCAGGCTCCCGATCGCCACCAGGATCAGCGACCCGGTGCCGTAGTCGGCGGTACCGGTCGTGTTGCCGGAGAACAGGCCGTTGGACGACGCGGCCCCGAGGGTGAACGGCACCGAGACGATGCCGCTGATGACGCCGGCGATGATGAGGCCGAGCAGCAGGATCCCGAAGATGCGCCACCAAGCCTCGCGGACGAGTTCGCGGGAGCGGCGCATCGCCCCGGTGACCGTGGCGCGTTCGAGGACGAAGGCAGGGGTGCTGAGGGCCAGCGCGACGCCGATGTAGATCCCGCCGACGATCACCGCGAGAAACCCGACGAGGATGGCCAGCAGGACGAGCAGCGACAGTCCGATCAGCCCGCCGAAGCGACCGCGCAGGCGCCCGAGCGCCTCCCGCATCGACACCTGCCGGCCGAGCACGGCTTCGCTCACCACGACGACCAGCGCGCCGGCCAGCACCAGCCCGGCGAAGTAGCTGAGGAGGGCGCTGACCAGCGTCAGGAAAAGGTGCGCGACATCCCCGCTGTCCTTCAGCAGGATCCGGGCGATCAGCGTGATCACCTGCACGACGCCGTTCACCGCGAACGACATGCCGAGCGTCGCGACGGGGTTCTTCCGCATGGTCGCGAAGGCGCCGTCGAGGATCTCACCCACCCCGAGCGGGCGGAGGGGGATGACCCCCGGCTTGTAGAAGCCGGCGTAGCCAGGGAAGCCGCCGGGTGCGCCGTAGGCCGGCTGCTGCCCGTACTGCTGCTGCCCCCATTGCTGCTGCCCCCACTGCTGCTGGGGCTGCCCGTACTGCTGGGGCTGCTGCCCCCACTGGGGCTGTCCGTACTGCTGCTGGGGCTGTCCGTACTGCTGCTGGGGCTGCCCGTACTGCGGGGGTTGCCCCTCCTGCGGCACCGGCTGCCCGTACATCGGCTGTTGCCCATAGAGCGGCTGCTGCCCGCTGCCGGGCTGCTCTGCCGGGGCGTCGGCCATCGTTCCTCCTCGCGGATGGAGATCTGATCGTGCCAGATGTGACGTCGGTGCGAGGGTCATCATCGGTCCTCGACCCCGCAGGCCACGGCGGTTTACGGCCGTTTCGCGCGATCGGTGCCACGATGGACGCGGTCAAGCAGTGTTCCTGTCGCCGGCCGGACACCGACGACCACGGAGAAATCCTTGGAGGAGGGCGTGACGCAGCGTGTGCTGGTCGTCGATGACGACGCGTCGCTCTCGGAGATGCTCGGCATCGTGCTGCGCTGCGAGGGCTTCGACCCGGTCTTCGAGGTCGACGGCCGATCCGCGGTCTCGACCTTCCGCTCCTCCCGCCCGGACCTGGTGCTGCTGGACCTGATGCTTCCCGGGCTGGACGGCCTCGAGGTGTGCCGTGAGCTGCGCCGGGAGAGCGGGGTCCCGATCGTCATGCTGACCGCCCGCGGCGACACCGACGACATCGTCCGAGGTCTGGAGTGCGGGGCGGACGACTACGTCGTCAAGCCGTTCAAGCCGGCCGAGCTGGTCGCGCGGGTCCGGGCCCGGCTCCGTCGCCAGGAGGAGAGCGACGGGCCGGAGACGCTGACCGTCGACGACATCACCATCGACGTGCCGGCGCACGAGGTCACCCGAGACGACTCGTCGTTGTCGCTGACGCCGCTCGAGTTCGACCTCCTCGTGACCCTGGCCCGGCGGCCGCGGCAGGTGTTCTCCCGGGAGGCGCTCCTGCAGCAGGTCTGGGGCTATCGGCACGTGGCGGACACGCGGTTGGTCAACGTGCACGTGCAGCGACTGCGCGCCAAGGTCGAGAAGGACCCGGAACAGCCGCGGGTCGTGCTGACCGTGCGCGGGGTGGGGTATCGCGCCGGACCGCCATGATCCGGCTGCACCGGTACTGGCCCGGTTGTGGACAGCGGCGACGGCACGCCCGATGCGCGGGGGAGAGTGCGAGCGTGCTCGACCTACTGCTGCCGCGCCCCTGCGTCGGCTGCGGCCACCCGGACGGCCCCTGGTGCGAGACCTGCCGGTGCGACCTACGGCCCGGGCTGATCGAGCGCCCGGTCCCGATCGGACCGGGCGGGCTGCTGTTGGGCGGACTCGTGGGAGACGGGGCGGACGGTGACCTGCACGTCGTCGGGAGCGCGCCCTACGCCGGCGTCTGCCGCCGACTGCTACTCGCGTTCAAGGAAGCCGGCCGACACGAGGTGGCCGACGTCCTCGGCGACCTGCTGGCCCGGTCCGCGCTCGGTGCGGCGGTGCTCGTCACCGGCAGCGACGCGCTCGCGGACGGCATCCGGCTGGTCCCGGTGCCGTCCCGGCCGCACGCCCGCCGGCAGCGGGGGGCTGACCTCGGCGTCGTCCTCGCCCGCGCCGCGGTGGCAAGGCTCCGACGAGCCGGGTGGTCCGCGGCCGTCGACCCACTGCTCAGGCATGTCAGCGGCAGCGCGGACCAGGCCGGATTGACCAGGACCGGCCGGGCCCGGAACGTCGTCGACACGCTGGTCGCCCGGTCTACATCGCCATCTCGGTCGGCTGCCCGTGCGCGGTACCTGCTCGTCGACGACATCGTGACGACCGGCGCGACACTGCGGGAAGCGGCGCGGGCGATGACCGCGGCCGGTCATCGGGTGGGCGCGGCGGCCGTCGTCGCGGCGACGCCCCTCGGTTCGACCATCCCCCTGTCGTGACGGCGTCGGGGGGGCTAGCGTGACCGGTTCGCGAAGCAACGTCGCGCACCAACCGACCCAGGCGGACCCAGCTCAAGGGAACATTCCCACCGCCGGCTACCGCCGGTTACGAGGAGGAGGCAGCGTGGACATCGTCGTCAAAGGACGTCGCACTGAAGTGTCCGAGCGGTACAGGGCACACGTGCGCGACAAGCTCGACCGGCTGACGAAGCTGGACGGCAAGGCGTTCCGGATCGACGTCGAGGTCTGTCACGAGAGCAACCCCCGATTGTCGGGCATGAGTGAGCGGATCGAGCTGACGGTCTATTCGCGCGGCCCGGTGATCCGAGCCGAAGCTGCGGCGGGTGACGTCTACGCCGCCCTCGACCTGGCCACCGCGAAGCTGGAGGAGCGGCTCCGACGGGCCGCTGACCGGCGCCACGCCCGGCAGCACGGGCAGGGGCACGGGAGCGGCCCGGCGGTGCCGACCGAGGTCAGGGGCCGACGACGGGCAGCGTTGCCCGTCGAGTTCCCGGCCGATCTGCCGGAGGTCCCGTCCGACAGCGCAGCCGGCGCTGCCGCATCCCCCGGTCGTGTCGAGCCACCTGGTCCGGTGTCCCCGGCGGACGAGGCACCGGAGCCCGAGGACCTCGGCGACGTGCTGATGGCGGACGGCCCGCTGGTCGTCCGGCAGAAGGTGCACGAAGCCGAGCCGATGACGCTGGACGAGGCCCTGCACCACATGGAACTCGTCGGTCACGACTTCTTCCTCTACAGCGACTCCGCCTGCGGGCTCCCGAGCGTCGTCTACCGGCGCCGTGGCTACACCTACGGCGTCCTGCGGTTACGCACCGAGAGCTTCCCCGGCACCGCCGCTGCCGCTCCGACTGCGGGCTGACCGATCCGGGCCGGGTCATTCGGACCCCGCCCGCGCTGCCTTGCTTAGTGCCCGAATCCGGGCGCAGGTCCTCAATGTCCGGGTTTGCGGCGTGCGAACCGGCGCGAAACCGGCGCGTCAGAGTGCTGATGTCCGACGGATGAGGTGGTTACATGGTTCCTTAGGCCTGATCCGGTCCGACTAGTCCGGTCCGGATGGCTGCGGGGGAGGTCTTGTGGACGAGGAGGTGCCTGTCGCCGGCACAGCGAGTTCGGCAACGGATCCGATCCGCGTACTCGTCGTGGACGACCATGCCCTGTTCCGTCGGGGACTGCAGATGGTGCTGGGCTCGGAGGACGACATCGAGGTCGTCGGCGAGGCCAGCGACGGCGGCGAAGCGATCTCGGTCGCGACCGAGACCACCCCGGACATCGTGCTGATGGACGTCCGGATGCCGCGCCGAGGCGGGATCGACGCCACCACCGCGATCAAGGACGCTGTCCCGAGCTCGAAGATCATCATGCTGACGATCAGCGACGAGGAGGCCGACCTCTACGACGCGATCAAGGCCGGTGCGATGGGCTACCTGCTGAAGGAGATCTCCATCGAGGAGGTCGCCTCCGCCGTCCGAGCCGTACACAACGGTCAGAGCCTGATCAGCCCGTCGATGGCCTCGAAGCTCCTCACCGAGTTCGCGTCGATGATCAAGAAGACGGACGAGCGTCAGCAGGTCCCGACGCCCCGGCTGACCGAGCGGGAGATGGAGGTCCTCAAGCTCGTCGCCAAGGGCCTCAACAACCGCGACATCGCCAAGCAGCTGTTCATCAGCGAGAACACCGTCAAGAACCACATCCGGAACATCCTGGAGAAGCTCCAGCTGCACTCGCGAATGGAAGCCGTGGTCTACGCGGTCCGCGAGAAGCTGCTCGAGATCACCTGACCTCCGCTCGCCCTGGTCGGTGTGGTCGGTGTGGTCGGTGTGGTCGGTGCAAGGGATACACGGGGTTGACGGGGGGTAACACCCGCTTGTGCGTCTCCGGAAAGCCTCGTCCAAGCCGGGCCTCCGGCGCTACCTAGCAGTCGCCGCCGCGGGAACCCTGGCCGGCGGTGCCGCAGCCGGGCTGACCTACCGCCGCAGTCCGGTGCTCCAGCAGGAGGTGCGCGAAGCCAAGCGCTTCGTCGGCAAGCTCCCCGTTCTGAAGGACGGACCTGTCGTCCCGCCGCCGACGCCACCGGGGCAGGCGCTGCTGCTGCCCGGGCGTGGTGAAATCTTCGTCCGGGACTCCGGACCCGTCCCCGGTCACCCCGACGCTCCCACGGTGCTGCTGCTGCACGGCTGGACGGCGAGCGCCGACCTCAACTTCTTCCCGCTGTACGGGCCGCTCGCCGAGCGCTACCGCGTCATCGGCGTCGATCATCGCGGCCACGGCCGGGGCATGCGCACCGTCGAGACGTTCACCCTCGAGGACTGCGCGGACGATGCCGCTGCGGTACTGCGCGAACTCGGTATCGACCGGGCGATCGTCCTCGGCTATTCGATGGGCGGACCCATCGCGCTGCTGCTGGCGCAACGGCATCCGGACCTCGTCACGGCTCTGGTACCGCAGGCGACTGCACTCGAGTGGCGCGGGACCTTCTACGAGCGCACGGTCTGGAAGGGCCTCGCCTTCTGGGAACTCGGCCGCCGGTTCGGCACCTTCGACATCTTCGTCGAGCGGGTAGTGCGGGAGGCGGTCAAGTACGCGCCGGAGGTGGAGCCGTACGCGCCGTGGCTCGTGGCCGAGTTCCGACGCGGCTTCGCCAAATGGTTGGCGCAGGCCGGGCGGGCGCTTTCCGAGTTCGACGCCCGTCCCTTCGCGAGTTCCCTCGGGGTCCCGGCCGTGATGTGCGTGACCACCACCGACCGCCTCGTGCGCCCGCACAAGCAGCGTCAGCTGGCCGAGGCGCTGCGCGCGGAGGTCATCGAGATCCGCGGGGACCACGGCGTGCCGGTCATGCGGGGCACGCGCTACGCGAAGGCGACGCTGGAGGCCATCGACAAGGTGGCGGAGGCGGCCGGCCTCTTCCCGTTCGCGGTGGCGATTCCGGCCTGACCAATGCTCAGCTGAGCATCGGGTCGTCCGGCAGCAGCGAGCCACCCGGGTCCAACGCTGGATCTCCGGGGCCTGGCATGCCGCGAACACGGCGTCGGCGTCGCTGGCCCGGGGCGGGCGCAGGCGCACGGTGCCGGCGGTGATCTCGAGTGGGTCCACGTCTCCAATTTCGTTGGCGAACGGCCACAGGGTGACCTTGCCGGGCACGCCTGCGCGGCCCCGGTCGTTGTCCGAGACGGACCGACGGCAGCGGTGTTGAGGCAGCCAAGGCGCATGCGCACGCCTACCATCTGAGGTTGACGTGCCGACGTGGTCCCCGCGGGGAGCGCTAACGCACCGACTGCCTGCACGGTTCGACGTACGGCTGGTCCTGCACAGCGTTGGTCCGGCACAGAGGCTGTTCCCGCACAAGCACGCAGACCTGCGACCCGCAGATCGTTCTCGGAAGGTTGCCCGTGGTTCTCGACAGACTCCTCCGCGCCGGCGAAGGACGGATCCTGCGCAAGCTCAAGAGCCTGGCCGACCAGGTCGAGGCCCTGGAGCCGGAGTTCGAGGCGATGTCGGACGCCGAGCTCCGGGCGATGACGGACGAGTTCCGCACCCGCCTTGGGGTCACCGTCGACTCGGCCGATGCCGCGGCCGCGCTCGAGCCGGGCGTTGGCGCGGGAGTGGTTGCTCCGGACCTCGAGGACGCCGCCGAAGCAGACGAGGACGACGAAGCCGGGGACGACGAAGCCGGGGACGACGCGAAGGTCACCGCCACGGGACAGCAGGCGGAAACCCTCGACGACCTGCTGCCGGAAGCGTTCGCCACCGTCCGCGAGGCCGCCAAGCGCACCCTGGGGCAGCGGCACTACCACGTGCAGCTCATGGGCGGCGCGGCCCTGCACCTCGGCAATATCGCCGAGATGAAGACCGGCGAGGGCAAGACCCTGGTCTCGACGCTCGCGGCCTACCTCAACGCCCTTCCCGGCAAGGGCGTTCACGTCGTCACGGTCAACGACTACCTCGCTCAGCGCGACGCGGAGACCATGGGCCGGGTCCACCGTTTCCTGGGCCTCACCGTCGGCGTGATCCACCCGTCGATGTCCCCGGACGCGCGGCGCCCCGCCTACCTCTGCGACATCACCTACGGCACGAACAACGAGTTCGGGTTCGACTACCTCCGCGACAACATGGCGTGGTCGATCGAGGAGACGGTCCAGCGCGGCCACCACTTCGCCGTCGTCGACGAGGTCGACTCGATCCTCATCGACGAGGCCCGCACCCCGCTGATCATCAGCGGCCCGGCCGACAACCCGACCCGCTGGTACCTCGAGTTCGCCCGCATCGCCCCGCTGCTCAAGAAGGACGAGCACTACGAGGTCGAGGAAGGCAAGCGCACCGTCGCCATCACCGAGGAGGGGGTGGAGATGGTCGAGGACCAGCTCGGCATCGAGAACCTCTACGAATCGGTGAACACCCCGCTGGTCGGCTACCTCAACAACGCGTTGAAGGTCAAGGAGCTCTACAAGAAGGACAAGGACTACATCGTCAAGGACGGTGAGGTTCTCATCGTCGACGAGTTCACCGGTCGTGTCCTGTCCGGCCGGCGCTACAGCGAGGGCATGCACCAAGCGATCGAGGCCAAAGAGGGCGTCGACATCAAGCAGGAGAACCAGACCCTCGCCACGATCACCCTGCAGAACTACTTCCGGCTCTACGAGCGGCTCTCCGGCATGACCGGCACGGCCATGACCGAGGCCGCCGAGTTCAGCCAGATCTACAAGCTCGGCGTCGTGCCGATCCCGACCAACAAGCCAATGATCCGCGACGACGCCGCAGACGTCGTCTACAAGACCGAGCCGGCCAAGTTCGAGGCCGTCGTCGACGACATCGCCGAGCGGAACGAGATCGGCCAGCCGGTGTTGATCGGCACCACCTCGGTGGCGAAATCGGAGTACCTCTCCCAGCTGCTCACCAAGCGGGGCGTGAAGCACGAGGTGCTGAATGCGAAGCAGCACGACCGGGAAGCAGCGATCATCGCGCAGGCCGGTCGTCTGGGTGCGGTCACCGTCGCCACCAACATGGCCGGCCGTGGCACGGACATCATGCTCGGCGGCAACCCCGACTTCCTCGCCGACATGGAGCTTCGCCAGCGAGGCCTGTCTCCGCTGGAGACGCCCGAGGACTACGAGGCCGCCTGGGTCGACGCGCTGAAGAAGAAGAAGCGCGAGGTCTCCGACGAACACGAGAAGGTCGTGGAGGCTGGCGGCCTCTACGTGCTCGGGACCGAGCGGCACGAGTCCCGCCGCATCGACAACCAGCTTCGCGGCCGCTCCGGCCGGCAGGGCGACCCCGGGATCTCCCGGTTCTACCTGTCGCTCGGCGACGACCTCATGCGGTTGTTCAACGCCGCGATGGTCGAGTCGATCATGAACCGGTTGAACATTCCGGACGACGTCCCCATCGAGTCGAAGCTGGTCACCCGCGCGATCCGGTCGGCCCAGACCCAGGTCGAGGGTCAGAACTTCGAGATTCGGAAGAACGTCCTCAAGTACGACGAGGTCATGAACAAGCAGCGCACCGTGATCTATGCGGAGCGCCGTCGGGTGCTGGAGGGCGAGGACCTGCACGAGCAGGTGCAGCACTTCATCCAGGACACCATTGGCGGCTACGTCCAAGGTGCGACCACCGACGGTTACCCCGAGGAGTGGGACTTCGACCAGCTGTGGTCGGCGCTCGGCACGCTGTACCCGGTCGGTGTGGAGGTCCCGCCGCCGGGCGAGCGGGACGGACTCACGTCCGACGGTCTGCTCGACGACTTGGTCGAGGACGCGCTCGACGCCTACCAGCGGCGTGAGGAGACGCTCGGTCTTGCGGAGAACGGCGAGCCCGTTCTGCGCGAGCTGGAGCGCCGGGTCGTCCTCTCCGTTCTCGACCGCAAGTGGCGCGAGCACCTCTACGAGATGGATTACCTGCAGGAGGGCATCGGCCTGCGGGCGATGGGCCAGCGCGACCCGGTGGTCGAGTACCAGCGCGAGGGTTTCGACATGTTCGCCTCCGCGATGGACGGCATCAAGGAGGAGTCGGTCGGCTTCCTGTTCAACCTTGAGGTGCAGGCCGAGGAGCAGGCACCCGCGCCGGTGGCGGAGCCCATCGAGAACTGGGCCGGCGGCGATTCGGCGGAGGAAGCTGTCGCTGCGGTCGCGGGCCAGACGAACGGCACGAGCAGCGGCACGACCAACGGTCAGGCGACGGGACGGGGCAACGGCCGCGGGGCGCCTCTGGCCAAGGGCCTCGAGCAGACGAACCGGCCCGCGAGGCTGCAGTACACCGCTCCGGCGGTGGACGGCGACTCCTCCGGGGGTGCGGTGACGACCAGTGGACCGCAGACCGACCTCGGCGACGGCGTGGTCGACGCCACCGGAGGTGAACCGTCGCGGAACGCGCCGTGCCCCTGCGGGTCGGGCCGCAAGTACAAGCGCTGCCACGGTGACCCCACGCGGCGGGCCAAAGCCTGACCCGCACGGCAGATCGAACGGCCTGAGTCGATGACGGTCACCGGGGACGAGTTCCGCGCGTGGGCGCTCGGGTTGCCAGCGGTCCTCGAGAAGGAGACCTGGGGTCACCCGACCTTCCGGGTCCGCGAGAAGATGTTCGCGACGATGGCCGAGGACGGATCGTCCGCGAGCGTCAAGGCGACGCTGGCCGACCAGGCGGAGCTGATCGCGGTCGATCCGGCGACCTACGCGAAGGCGCACTACACCGGGCGCTACGGCTGGGTGACCGTCGCGCTGGCCCAGGCCGACCCGGACGAGGTACGTCCGCTCGTGGTGGAGGCGTGGCGGCGGACGGCGCCGAAGCGTGTGGCGGCGCAGTTGACCCAGGTCATGCCGGATCAGGAGCCGGACGATCCGCAGCCATGAGCAGCGGGCGCTCCGCGGTCGCCTGCTCATGACGCCGTTTGCCAGTGGCGGGCGGTGGTGGTGAGCATGTCGGTGATGGTGGGTTGGTCGCCGGGTGGTGGGTCGGGGCGGATTTCGTAGTCGGGGTCGTCGGGTTGTCGTGGTCGGACGCTGATCTTGCCGGGTTTGTGGACGACGATGGTGAATTGGCCGTTGTGGGCGGCGTGGTGGTGGGCGTCGCAGAACAGGATGAGGTTGTCCCGGTCGGTGGGACCGCCGTCTTTCCAATGCCGCAAATGGTGTATTTGGGTCCATCGGGCGTTGAGGTGGCATCCGGGCCAGCGGCAGTGCCGGTCGCGGGCGACGATGAAGGCGCGGAGCGGGGCGGAGATGATCCGGGTGCGGCGCCCGACGTCGAGCGGAGCTCCGCCGCGGGTGTAGATCGGCAGCAGGATGCCGTCGCAGGACAGCCGGCGGGCTGGTGGGGCCGGTCCAGGAGAACCGGGGTCGGCGGTCGACGGCTTCGGCGAACGCGGCAGCCGCGGCGGCGCGCTGCACGGTCTGGCTTTCGGGTTCGTTCCACAGGTC
>DATITC010000072.1:0-14627 GCA_035468175.1 Frankiaceae bacterium
TGGGCCGGAGAGGCACTCGAACGAATCTTCCGCTCCCACGCCCTCAACCGCGAAGCCAAGCAGTTCCGCAAGGACCGCTACCTGCTGCGCGCCGCCGGCGAGAACCTATCGCCCGAGGAGTCAACCGAGCTCGGCCGGCTCCGCCGCACGCACGAACAGATCGGCCGCGGCTACGAACTCAAGGAAGGCCTCCGCGGCCTGTTCCGCGACGTTGAACCAGACCAGGCCAAGACCTACCTCGACGGCTGGATCAGCGAGGCCAGCGACAGCCAGCTCCCCGCCTTCACACAGCTCGCCCGACGCATCACCAAGCACTACGACGGCATTCTCAACGCCGTCGAACTCGGCCTCTCCAACAGCCGCCTCGAAGGCATCAACGGCAAGATCCGCCTCATCAACGCCCGCGGCTACGGCCACCACAGCGCCGAATCACTCGCCTCAATGATCCACCTCAACCTCGGCGGAATCCGCCTGGAACTACCCACAGCAACGTGAATAGCTCCACATGTGTTCGAGTATCTCACCGGTCGCCACCAGAAAACACCCTCGGAGCAGCACAAACACAATCTGTGGACAGACACCCGCCATCCACAGGGAGCCGCTGTGATGGCTCGCAACTGTCCACAAGCGGTTACAGGCGCGTCTACCGCCAGCGCCAGCCGTGGTCGACGGGGCCGATTCCGCTTCCGAGCGCGAACCCGGCCGCCAGCGCGCCGGTGACGTACTCCTTCGCGGCCACCGTCGCCGGGACGACGTCGAGCCCCTGCGCCAAGCCGCTCGCGATCGCTGAGGCCAACGTGCAGCCGGTGCCGTGGGTGTGCCGGTTGTCGTATCGAGGAGCACGAAGCTCCTGCCACGTCGAGCCGTCGGTCAGCACATCCACAGACTCGACCTCGTCGGTCAGGTGCCCGCCTTTGATCAGCACCCATGCCGGTCCGAGCGCGAGCATCGCTTCCGCCGCCGGGCGGAAGTCGTCGTAGGAGCGGATGTCGACGCCGGTCAGCAGCCGCACCTCGTCGGTGTTCGGCGTCGCCACGGTTGCCAGCGGTAGTAAACGCGTTCGGAGCGCCTCGATGGCTTCGTCAGCGAGCAGGAGGTCGCCGTGCTTACTGACCGCCACCGGGTCCACGACCAACGGCGCCTGCACCGGCGCGAGTACCTCGCTGACCGCGGTGACGATGGCGCTGTTCGCGAGCATCCCGGTCTTGAGCGCGTCGACGCCGATGTCGTCGACCACGGCGCGGATCTGCCCGACGATCGCGTCGAGCGGCAGCTCCCAGACCCCGGAGACACCGATCGAGTTCTGCGCGGTGATTGCCGTCAGCGCCGACATCCCGTGAACGCCGCACGCGAGCATCGTCTTGAGGTCGGCCTGGATGCCTGCTCCCCCGCCGGAGTCGGAACCGGCCACCGTCAGGACGCGGGGCGGGGCGCCGGTGGCAACGCGGGTGGCAGCGGCGTCGGACACGTTCCGAGACTACGGAGCGGGTCAGCTCCGGTAGTGGTCCCATCCACCGGTGACGGGCGACCCGTCGACGGTCACCGCGGGCCGCCCAGCGCGGACGGTCCCGACCACCACGGCCGCGGGCGGCAGTTGCTGGACGAACTCGGCCGGCACCGTCCCTGCCAACGCGTGGTCCTCCCCCCCGCTCCACAGCTCCTCGTCGCGCACCCCGTCCGTTCCCAGTAGCCGCAGGCGGTCGAGGTCGAGGTCGAGCCGCACCCCCGAGGCCGAGGCGATGTGCCCGAGGTCGGCGGCGAGACCGTCGCTCACGTCGATCAGCGAGCTCGCCCCCAGACGCGCCAGCTCCGGTCCGAGCACGTATGGCGGAGCCGGCCGACGATGCGCGTCGACGAGTCGGCCGCTGCGAACGCCGTCCTGCAGCAACCGCAAACCGGCGGCTGACCAACCCAACCGTCCGGCGACGACCACGACGTGACCGGGTCGGGCGCCGGACCGCAGCACCGGCTCCTGGCCCTCGAGGTCACCGAGCGCGGTCACGGACAGCACCACCTCGTTCCCCCGGACCACGTCTCCGCCGACCACGAGGGCACGGCCCGCGACGGCTCCCGCGCGGAGGCCATCCGCGAAGCCCTCGGCGATCTCGACCGCCAGGGTGCTCGGGGCGACCAGGCCGACGAGCAGCGCGGTGGGGCGGGCACCCATGGCGGCGACGTCCGCGAGGTTCTGAGCCGCCGCCTTGTAGCCGACATCGACCGGGGACGACCAGTCGAGCCGGAAGTGCCGCCCCTCGACCAGCAGGTCAGTGGTCGCGACCACCCGGCCGTCCGGAGCCGGCACCACCGCCGCGTCGTCCCCCGGCCCGAGGGGTGGTGGGGGCGCGGCCAACCGTTCGGTGATCCGCGCGATGAGCGCGAACTCACCCGTCTCGCCGACGGTGGGAATGGCATTCTCCTAACTGGCAAGGGGAGGCACGCGTTGGTCCAGGCATACATTCTCATCCAGACCGAGGTCGGCAAGGCCGCCGAGGTGGCCGCCGCGCTGGGTGAGCTACCCGGCGTGACCCACGCGGAGGACATCACCGGCCCTTACGACGTCATCGTCCGGGCCGAAGCGGCGGACATGGACCAGCTCACGTCACTCGTCACGGCGCGGATGCACCCGGTCCGCGGACTGACGAGGACCATCACCTGCCCGGTGGTGCACCTCTGACGCGGCCGGCGCCGATGCGCCGCTGCAGCATGGCAACAGCGACCGTGTTTCTCGCCCTCGTCGCCAGCGGGTGCGGAACCCCCGTGGTCCAGGTGTCCGACGTGCCACAGCCCGACGGCCAGGACGCGGCGTCGTGTGCCGCCCTGACCGCGGCGCTGCCCAAGCGGGTCGGCGACAAGCTGGACAAGCGCACCGTCGAGCCGAAGAGCCCGCTGATCGCCGCATGGGGCAAGCCCGCCGTCGTGCTGCGGTGCGGAGTCGGCATCCCGACGACGTACCGCCCGGGGGTCGACCTCACGATCGTGAACAACATCGGCTGGTTCGAGGACGACCGGCAGGACGACGTGGTCTACACGACGATCACCCGCCAGCCGCGGGTGGCGTTGGCCGTGCCGCGCGCGCAGGCCAGCAGCTTCGAGATCCTGGTCGACATCGCCGACGTCGTCGGCGCGCACACCCAGGGACCGGACCTCACCGCGCAATGACCGGTGGGTGAGGGAGCCCCGGGCCGCCGGTCAACTCAGCGCGCTGCCGCGCTCAACCGCCAACTCCACCAGCCGACGGACGAGCTTCGGGTACTCGACCCCCGTCGCCGCCCACATCCGCGGATACATCGACACCGGCGTGAACCCGGGCATCGTGTTGACCTCGTTCAGCACGATGCCCCCGTCCGCGGTCACGAAGAAGTCGACCCGGGCGAGGCCGGCGCAGTCCAGCGCCGAAAAGGCCTGCACGGCGACCCGCCGCACCTGCTCGGTCACCTCGGGGGGCAGCTCGGCCGGCACGTCGAACGTCGTGCTGTCGGACAGGTACTTGGCCTCGAAGTCGTAGAAGTCGAAGTCCGGGCTGACGTGGATCTCCGCCGGAAGCGACGCCTCCGGCACCTCGGTTGCTGCGGCCCCGCCCTGGCCGAGCACACCGCACTCGACCTCCCGGCCGACGACGCCGGCCTCGATCACCAGCTTGGGGTCGGACTCGCGGGCAAGCGCCAGCGCCGCCGGCAGCTTGTCCCAGGCACTCACCTTGCTGATCCCCACACTCGAGCCGCCGCGGGCCGGTTTGACGAACACCGGCAGCCCGAGCCGCTCCCGGTCGGCCTCGGTCAGGTCGTCATCCCCCACCAGCACCGCGTACGGCGCCTGCGGCAATCCAGCGACCTGCAGCATCGCCTTCATGTGCGCCTTGTCCATGGCGGCGGCGGACGCGAAGACCCCGGACCCGACGTAGGGCAGACCGGCCATCTCGAGCAGTCCCTGCACTGTGCCGTCCTCGCCGTACGGGCCGTGCAGCACCGGGAAGACGACGTCGAGCGCGACGGGCTCGCCGCCGTCCAGCGGCCGGTAACCGCGGAACTCCCCGTTCCCGACCAGAACGACCGGCCGGCCGTGCAGCACCTCGGGCAGCGCGGCGCCGTCGATGCTGAACCCCTGGTCGGCTTCGGGCAGCACCCACGTGCCCTCGCGGGTGATGCCGATCGGGATCAGCTCCCACGGCCCGTCGGCCAGGGCGTCGAGCACACTGCCGGCCGACACGCAGGAAATCGCGTGCTCACTGCTGCGGCCTCCGAAAAGCACCGCGAGGCGAGGACGGCTCGGTTCTGCGGCGGCGGACACGCCCGTGACACTAGCCGTCGGGGCACCTACTCCGACCGCGGCTCGCGGCTCATCAGACTGCGCACGACCTGCGGAATGGGCATCCCCTCGTGCACTGCGAGCACGACGTGCTCGACGATCGGCATCTCGACGTCACGGGCTTGGGCCAGCCCGAGGATCGCCTCGCACGACTTGACCCCTTCGGCGATCTGGTTCTGCTCCGCGATCACCTCGGCGAGGCTCATCCCGCGGCCCAACTTCTCGCCGACGGTGCGGTTGCGCGACAGCGGTGAGGAGCAGGTGGCGACGAGATCTCCCATGCCCGCGAGGCCGGCGAACGTCATCGGATCGGCGCCGTACGCGACCCCGAGTCGGGCCGTCTCGGCCAGTCCGCGCGTCATGATCGTGGCCTTGGTGTTGTCGCCGAAGCCCATGCCCGCCGCCATGCCGCAGGCCATCGCGATGACGTTCTTCACCGCACCGCCGAGTTCGCAGCCAACGACATCGGTGTTCGTGTACGGCCGCAGATACGGGCTGGCGCAGGCTCGCTGCAGCCGCTCGGCGGCCCGCAGGTCGGTGCTCGCGACGACGGTGGCGGACGGATGCCCGCGGGCGATCTCGCCGGCAAGGTTCGGGCCGGTGACGACGGCGACCTGCGCCTCCGGCACGCCGGCAACGTCCCGGACGACCTCGCTCATCCGTTGCAGCGATGCGAGCTCGACGCCCTTGGCGAGGCTCACGTAGAGCGCCCCGTCCGGCACCAGCGGAACCCAGCGCCGGAGGTTCTCGCGCAGCGTCTGGGCCGGGAGAGCCAGGACGACGACGGATGCCCCGTCGAGCGCCTCGGCCGCGTCCCCGGTGGCCCGCACGGCCGCGGGCAGGACGACGTCGGCGAGGTACTCCGGGTTGTGCGACGTCTCGTTGATCGCCGCGGCGAGCTCGGGGCGTCGCGCCCACAGCCGCACCGGTGTGCCGGCGTCGCAGAGCACCTTCGCGAAGGCGGTCCCCCACGAACCGGCGCCCATGACCGCGAAGTGCGAGCGGGGGGCGCCGGTCATGCGGCGGCTCCGTCGACGCGGACGTAACCTGCGCTGCTACGCGACCCGCGGGCGGGATCCCAGACCCGCGCCGGCGCCGGTACCCCACGCAGCTCGACGAGCTGGTCCCGGATGCGGCTCATCACCGTCGACGTGACCCGTTCGAGCGTCGCGCCGCTCGGAGAAACGCCAACGCCATGGGCGCTGAGGTCCAACGGCGGGCCGGCGAGGATCGAGAAGAGCCGCCGCGGCCGTACGCGCAGTCCGGGTCCGAGGACCCGGTGGGCGCCCCAGTGCGCGACCGGGACGACCGGGACGCCGGTGGCCAGCGCCAGCCGCGCGACCCCGTTCCGGGCCAGCATCGGCCAACCGTCCGGGTCGGTGGTGAGCGTCCCCTCCGGGTAGATGACGACGAGCTCGCCGCGACGCAGCGCCTCCATCGCGGCCGACAGAGCGTCCGCGGCGTTGGTCCGCTGCCGGTAGACGGGGATCTGGCCGGCGCCGGCGAGCACGTCCTTCAGGACCGGGGTCTCGAACAGCTCCGACTTGGCCAGGAAGCGCGGTATCCGGCCGAGCTCGAGGACGAAGCGGGCCAACAGGACCGGGTCGAGGTTCGCGACGTGGTTGACCGCGAGGATCACTCCGCCGCGCGCCGGGACGTTCGCCCGGCCGCGGTAGTCCGGGATGCTCGCGACCCCGGCGATGGCCCGCACGAGCGGGATCGCGACCCGCGCCCAAGGCTCCGGGGTCGGCCGGTAACGGGACACGAGAGAGTCATATCCCAGCCTGCTCGATGAGGTGTTCGCCGACTGCGACGCATAGCTTCGAGCCATGCAGTCCTGGACGGTCGTCGTGCCGGTCAAACTGCTGGAATCCGCGAAGACCCGGCTCGCCCGCGAGGATCGCGCCGCCTTGGCCCTCGCCATGGCCGCGGACACGGTGGCGGCGGCGTCGGCCTGTGCCGCGGTGGCGTCCGTTCTCGTCGTCACCGACGACGTCAGAGCGGCGGCGGCTCTCGCGGGCGCGGCGGACGTCGTCCCCGACGTCCCCGCCCGAGGGCTCAACCCGGCCCTTGCCCATGGTGCCCACGTCGCCGCCGGTCGGCGACCCTCCGACGGCATCGTCGCGCTCGCGGCGGACCTGCCATCGCTGACCGCGCATCACCTCGAGATCGCGCTGACGGCGGCGGAGGGAGTGGCCCGCGGGCTGGTGGCCGACGCCGTCGGGAAGGGCACGGTGCTGCTCAGCGCGGCCCCCGGGATCGCGTTGGAACCCCGCTTCGGAGCAGACAGCCGCGTCGCCCACCGCGCGGCCGGCGTCATCGACCTGACCGACGACCTGGGCGACACGGTGCGGGGGCTCCGGCGCGACGTCGACACCCTCGACGACCTCCAGGACGCCCGTCGCATCGGCCTGGGCCCCGCCACCGTGCGTGTGCTCCACGGCAGCGGGGCGGTGCACGTGCAGGCGACCGTGCGGGACTGGGACGAGCAGTCCGCGTCCGGGACCGCCGTGACGGACGACGGAACGCTCGTCGCGCTGGCGCCGGGGAGTCGACTGGCCGGCAGCCTGCGCCGACTCCGCCCCGGCCAGCGGGTACGCGTGACCCGTTCCGGGGAGAATTCACGTGTCATCGGACTGGTCACCGAATCCGTCGAATGCGAGCTGGGCTGACGCTGCGGCACCCGAGCGAGCGTTCACGTTGACCTGGCAAGATGCGCAACACCACACACGACAGGAAGGGACGACTCCTATGAGCGCCCTGCCGGACGAACGGGTGCATCGCAAGCCGCGGTCGGCCCTGCTGGAACCACTCGACCTGCCGAAGGCGCCGCCAAGCGATCCCGACCTGCCGCAGGACCGCTTCCTCAACCGCGAGGTCAGCTGGCTGGAGTTCAACGGCCGGGTTCTGCAGCTGGCGGAGGACCCGACCACGCCGCTGCTCGAACGGGTCAAGTTCCTCGCCATCTTCGCCGGCAACCTCGACGAGTTCTTCATGGTCCGGGTCGCTGGACTCAAGCGTCGTGCGGCCGCGCGGCTCGGCGTCCGCAGCGCCGACGGACTGTCGGTCCGGGAGCAGCTCGAGAAGATCAGCGAACGCACCAGTGAGCTCATGGAGCGCCAGGCCCGCTGCTTCATCGACACGGTCGGGCCTGCCCTGACCAAGCAGGGCATCCGCGTCGCGCACTGGGACGAGCTCGACGACGACCAGCACGCGCGGCTCCGCGAGTACTTCTCCGAGCAGGTCTTCCCGGTGCTGACGCCCCTCGCCGTCGACCCGGCCCACCCGTTCCCCTATATCTCCGGGTTGTCGCTGAACCTGGCCGTCATGGTTCGGGACCCGGCCGAGGAGACCGAGCACTTCGCCCGCATCAAGGTGCCGCCGAACGTGCCCCGTCTCGTGTCCGTCGCGGACGAGGGCAGCACCGCAACCTTCGTGCCCCTCGAAGAGCTCATCGGTGCCCACCTGCCGCAGCTCTTCCCGGGCCTGGAGGTCGTCGACTGGCACGTTTTCCGCGTCACCCGCAACCAGGACATCGAGGTCGAGGAGGACGAGGCCGAAGACCTGCTACGGGCCCTCGAACGTGAGCTGGCCCGTCGCCGTTTCGGTCCCGCCGTCCGGCTCGAAGTAGAGGAGGACATCGACGACAAGATCCTCGACGTCCTGCTCCGGGAACTCGAGGTCGACAAGCGCGACGTCTACCGGGTGCCCGGCGGATTGCTGGACCTGTCGACGCTGTGGGCCCTCTACGACATCGACCAGACCGAGTTGAAGGACGCCGCGCACGTCGGCGTCACGCACCCCAGGCTGGCCGGCGGCGACGGCGAACCCGCGCCGAACTTCTTCAGCGTCCTCCAGGAGTGCGACGTCCTGCTGCACCACCCGTACGACTCCTTCGCGACGAGCGTGCAGCGCTTCATCGAGCAGGCGGCGGCCGACCCGCACGTCCTCGCCATCAAGCAGACGCTGTACCGGACCTCCGGTGACTCACCGATCGTCGAGGCGCTCATCGATGCGGCCGAGGCCGGCAAGCAGGTCGTGGTCCTCGTCGAGATCAAGGCGCGGTTCGATGAGAGCGCGAACATCCGGTGGGCGCGTGCGTTGGAGCAAGCGGGCTGCCACGTCGTCTACGGCCTGATCGGACTCAAGACGCACTGCAAGGCAGCCCTCGTCGTCCGGCAGGAACGCGGTCAGATCCGCCGCTACTGCCACGTCGGCACCGGCAACTACAACCCGAAGACGGCCCGGCTCTACGAGGACGTCGGGTTGCTCACCTCGGACCCGCAACTCGGTGCCGACCTGACCGACCTGTTCAACGTGCTGACCGGCTACAGCCGGCAGACCGACTACCGCACCATCACGACCGCGCCGACGCGGCTGCGCGACACCATCATCGACCGCATCGAGAACGAGGCACGCGCCGCCCGCGAGGGTCGGCCGGCCGGCATCCGCATGAAGATGAACGCCCTCGTCGACGAGCAGGTCATCGACGCGCTGTACCGGGCCTCGCGGGACGGCGTTCGGATCGAATGCCTGGTCCGCGGTATCTGCGCGCTGCGCCCGGGCATCAAAGGCCTTTCCGAAACGGTGACGGTGCGCTCCATTCTCGGCCGCTTCTTGGAGCACAGCCGGGTGTTCCACTTCGAGGCGGCCGGCGAGTGGTGGATGGGCAGCGCCGACATGATGCACCGCAACCTCGATCGGCGGATCGAGACGCTCATCCGGGTGCACGGCCAGGACCAGCATGACGAGCTCTCCGCCATGCTCGACCTCGCGTTCTCGCCTCGCATCTCGGCGTGGACGCTGGCCGCGGACGGCACCTGGCACCGCCATCACCGCATGCCGGAGGGCAAGGACCAGCCCGTCGGCGCGTCCGACCAGGACGACCCGTACACCATCGACTACCAGGGCGAGCTGGCCGCGCTCACCTTCCTGCGCTCGGATCACAGTTGATCGAGACCGCCCGTGAGGACGAACTGAAGTTCACCGTGCACGCCCTGTTCGCCCTCCCCGAGTTGAGCGACCCCGAGCGCGGGGTCGCCGCGGTGCAGCCGCGGCCTGCCCAGAACCTGCGGGCCACCTACCACGACGCCCCGGACCTGCGGCTCGCCCGCGAGGGCATCACGCTGCGCCACCGCAGTGGCGAGGGCTCGCCGGTCTGGACGTTGAAGCTGCCCGCCGGCAGTACGACGCCCGAGCCCGGGAGCGGGCTGAGCCGGGACGAGCTGAGCATCCCCGGCCCGGCCCGTGAGGTGCCGGCCGAACTGCAGAGCCTGCTCGTCGCCTGGCTGCGGGGGTCTCATCTGGCGCCGGTGGCGACACTGCGGACCCAGCGCACGCTCTCGGTGCTGTGCGGTGCCGAGGGCGAGGAGCTCGCCCAGGTCGTCGACGACTCCGTGTCGGTGCTCGAGGGACGTCGGGTGCTCGAGCGCTTCCGCGAGATCGAGGTCGAGCTCACCGGATTGACCGTCGAGGCCCGCTCCGAGCTCCGGCGGCGGCTGACCGAGGCGGGTGCCTCCGAGTCCGACCCGCTGCCCAAGGTGGTGCGCGCGCTCGGCCCCCGCGCGGTCGCCCCGGGGGAGGTGCCGCGATCCCAGACCGTGCGCTCCTCGGACCCCGCCGGCGCCCTGGTCACCGCCGCGGTGCGGACCAGCGTGCGACGGCTGTTGCTCGCCGACATCGGCGTGCGGCGCAAGCAGGAAGACGCGGTCCACCAGATGCGCGTCGCGTGCCGGCGCCTGCGCAGCGACTTGAAGACCTTTCGGCCGCTGATCGAGCCGCTCTGGGGCGAGTCCCTGCGCACGGAGTGCGCGTGGCTGGCCGGCTGCCTCGGGGACGCCCGCGACCTCGAGGTGCTGCGCGCCCGCCTGCGCGACGTCGTCGACGCCGAACCGACGCTGCCCTACGACACCGCGGCCTTCGCCCGGCTCGACGACGTGCTGGCCCGCCGCGAGGAGACAGCGCTCGCCTCCGCCGCCGCAGCGCTGGACTCCGAGCGCTACCTGCGGCTGCTCGACGTGCTGGTCGATGCGGCACGGGAACCGGTCCTGTCCCCGGCCGCGGAGCAGCGCTGCTCGAAGGTGCTTCCGCCGCTGGTACGGAAGTCCTGGACCGCGCTTTCGAAGCTGGCCGACCGGCTGCACCCCGGAGATCCGGACGATGACTGGCACGAGGCGCGGATCAAGGCCAAGCAGGCCCGCTACGCCGCCGAAGCGGTGGTCGACGTCCTCGGGCGACCGGCGGCCCGGCTCAGCAGCGCCGCGAAGAACGTGCAGGAGGTACTCGGCGAGCACCAGGACGGGGCGATCGCCGCGGAAACCCTCGTCGGCCTCGCCGCCGAGCGGCCGGATGACGCGGGCCTCGCCTTCGTCGCGGGTCGACTCGCCGAGTGGAACCGCGGAGACGTCGCCCGAACCCGTCGGGAGTTCCCGGCGGTGTGGAAGAAGGCTTCGAGAGCGGCCCGCTGAGATGGTCGGCAGGAAGACACGCAGAAGGCGGGCGCGCGCGGCGCGACCGAAGGCACCCTTCCGACGAACGCGTCTCGCGGTCCCTCCGCCGGAGGCGAAGGTGCTGGCCGCGGGCGGCGTCGTCTGGCGGGCCGCGAACGGCGACCCGCGGCCGACGCGCAGCGAGGACGTCGAGGTCGCGGTCGTGCACCGACCCAAGTACGACGACTGGTCGTTGCCGAAGGGCAAGGTCGATCCGGGCGAGCAGCTGGTCGTCGCCGCGCGCCGGGAGGTGGCCGAGGAGACCGGCTTATCGGCAACCTGCGGCCGGGTGGTCGGCGAGCAGCGCTATCCGGTGGCCGCCGGTCCGAAATTCGTCCGCTACTGGGCGATGCACGACGTCACCGGCACGTTCGAGGCCCAGGACGAGGTCGACGTGTTGCGCTGGCTCCCGCTCGCCGCCGCCGCTGCGTGCGTCGACTACCCGCACGACCGAGGGCTGCTGAACTCCTTCGCGGTCTTGCCACCGGCAACGACCACCGTGCTCGTCGTCCGGCACGGACAGGCCGGCAGCAAGAAGAACTGGAAGGCGGACGACCTGCTCCGGCCGCTGGACCCGACCGGGTCGACGTCAGCCCAGCGCCTCGCCTCCGTCGCGTCCTGCTACCGGCCGCGGCGAGTGCTCAGCGCGGAACCGGTGCGGTGCCTGCAGACGGTGCAGCCGACCGCCGCCCGGATCGGGGTGCCGATCGAGGTCGAACCGACGCTCGGCAAGGTCGCTGCCGGTAACGACGCGCGGTCCGCGATCCGGCTGGTACGCAGCCTGGTCGCCGAGGGGGCTCCGGCGATGCTGTGCAGCCAGGGTGAAGTGATCCCGGATCTGATCCGCGGACTGGCCGAGGGTGGCGAGGTGCGACTGGGCACGTTGAACGCCCGCAAGGGCAGTGTCTGGGCGCTGTCGTTCGCCGACGGCCGGCTGATCGACGCCGACTACCTCCCCGACCTGGCGCCGGCTGTTCCCGCCTGAGCGCGTGCCCGCCTCGCACCTGCTCGCCTGAACAGGTTCCGCCTTGAACCCCGGAATAGGCTCGCCGGTATGCGCGCTACGGTTCTGCACGCCCCCGGTGACATCCGGCTGGAGACCGTCGACGACCCGACGATCCTCGCCCCGACCGACGCGATCGTGCGCGTCGTGGCTGCCTGCGTCTGCGGATCGGACCTGTGGCCGTACCGAGGGATCGGTGCCCAGACCGGACCGGCGCGGATCGGGCACGAGTTCGTAGGCTTCGTCGAAGAGGTGGGCTCCGAGGTCGGCCGGGTACGCCCGGGCATGTTCGTCATCGCCCCCTTCGCCTACAGCGACGGGACCTGCGTCCACTGCCGGCACGGTATTCAGACCTCCTGCTCGGCCGGCGGTTTCTGGGCGCACCCCGACCGCGCCGGGCTCCCCGTCGACGGTGGTCAGGGCGAGTTCGTTCGGGTCCCGCTCGCCGACGGCACCCTGGTCACGACGCCGGAACCGCCGGCCGAGGCCATGATCCCGAGTCTGCTCACCCTCTCCGACGTGATGGGCACGGGCCACCACGCGGCCTACTCGGCCGGGGTGACCCGTGGAACCACCGTGGTCGTGGTGGGCGACGGGGCGGTCGGGCTCTGCGCGGTGCTCGCCGCGAAGCGGCTGGGCGCCGAGCAGATCATCGCCATGTCGCGGCACGCCGACCGGCAGGCCCTCGCCACCTCGTTCGGTGCCACTGATCTCGTCGCCGAGCGCGGTGACGCGGGCGTCAACACGGTGCGCGAGCTCACCGGCGGGATCGGTGCGGACGCGGTGCTGGAGTGCGTCGGCACCAAGGAGTCGATGGAGCAAGCCATCCGCTGCACCAGACCCGGCGGTCGGGTGGGGTACGTCGGCATGCCTGCCGGCGGGCCGGAACTGCCGATCGGGCTGCTGTTCCGGCGCAACATCACCGTCGGCGGAGGCGTCGCACCCGTCCGGGCATACCTCCCCGATCTGCTCGGGGACGTACTCGCCGGCTCGCTCGACCCCGGTTCGGTCTTCGATCTGCGCCTACCGCTGGAGTCGGTGGCCGAGGGCTACGCGGCGATGGACGAGCGGCGGGCGGTCAAGGCGCTGCTCCAGCCCTGACCGCGGGCTACGTCAGGAACTCACGCGCTTGGCGGGGGCCTTCTTCGTGGCCTTCTGGGCCTGCTGAGCCTTCTGAGCCTCCCGGGCCTGCTGCGACTTCTGGGCCTTCTGGGCCGCCTTCTTCGCCGGGGCCGCCGCCTTGGCGGCGTTCGGCTTGTGCGACTGCGTCGTCGGGGAGATCGCGTCGGCGGCCGCCCGCGCACCCATCGCGGCAGCTTCGCGGGCGCTGGTGACGACGCCGCGGGTGATTTCCTTCGCGCCGGAGACGTAGGCCTTGAACTCGGAACCGGGGCGGAACTTCGGCACCGACGACGCCTTGACCTCGACCGGTTCGCCGGTCGCCGGGTTGCGGCCGGTACGGGCGGCCCGGTCCACCTTCTCGAACACGCCGAAACCGGTGATGGCGACCTTCTCGCCCTGAGCGACGGCTTCCTGAATCGCGGCGAACACGGCTTCGACGGCTCGGGTGGCCGCGGTTCGACCGCCTTCCACGCGGTCGGACACTTGATTGATCAGTTCGGCCTTGTTCACGCGTACCTCCGGGCGGTGAGCGGGAGTTGATCTCCCAGGCACCGTAGAGGCGCCCGGTACCGAGCGCAACGGGTCCGCGGTCAGCGTCGCGCGTCGACCTCGGTTCGCACGTAGTTGATGGCCCCGCCCGGCAACCGCATCGCAACGGCGGCGACGAGCGCATCAGCCTCGGGTCCTTCGAGGCCGTTCAGCTGCCGACCCAGACAGACCGTCCGCAGGTACTCGTCGAGGTGCTCGCCCGGCACGAACGGTGGCTCCCGCCGGACGTGCACGTCGAAGCCGGCGAACCCCGCCGCGGACAGGGCAGCGCTCTCCTGCTCCGCGCCCGGGAAGCGCACCTCGGCGTAATCCCGGCCCAGCTCGAGCAGGGCGGCGCTCACCTCGGCCACGTTGCCCGGCCCGCCGTAGTCCAGCGCCATCCGTCCACCGGGGCGCAGCACCCGGGCCAGCTCGGCGAACACGGCCGGGTGGTCCGGAACCCAGTGCAGCGTGGCGACGCTGAAGACCGCGTCGACCGACGCATCGGGCAGGTCGAGCGGCTGGCGCAGGTCGGCCTGCAGGATCGTCAGCCGACCACCTGCGGTCCCGTCCGAGCCCCCGCACCGCTGCCTCGTGTGCTCGACCATCGAATCGGAGCCGTCGAGCGCGATCACCCGGCCGGATGGCAGCGCGGCGAGCAGGGCTTCGGTGTCCCGGCCGGTCCCGCATCCGAGTTCGAGCACGGTCTCGTCGCCGTCGAGCGGCAGCCGGGCCAGCGTGCGCTGCCCCCACCCGACGTGCGGCATCGGCAGCTTCGCGTAGCTGGAAGCATCCCACTCGCGGGGGTCGGTGCTCACGGCGGGCCTACAGCGTGGTGGGCAGGAACGACGGTCGTTGCTGCTCGAACGCGCGGATGTCGGCGTCGGCGGCGAGCGTGAGCGCGATGTCGTCGAGCCCCTCGAGCAGGCGCCGCCGGATCGACTGGTCGATGGTGAACGACGCGACGTGCGAGTCCCAGCGCACCTCCTGCTTCTCCAGGTCGATCGTGACCTCGGTGGCGGGGTCCACCTCGGCCGCGCCCTGGATCGTCTCGACCTCGGCGTCGCTGAGGACGACCGTGAGCAGACCGTTCTTGAACGAGTTGCCGCGGAAGATGTCGGCGAACCGGCTGGAGATGACGGCCTTGAAGCCGTACTGCTGCAGCGCCCAGACCGCGTGTT
>DATITC010000073.1:0-47124 GCA_035468175.1 Frankiaceae bacterium
GCGCCCGGGATGGAGAAGTGGCCGAGCAGCGAGAAGTCGGGACTACCGATGATCTTGTGAGGGATAGCGGGAACGTTCAGCTGCCAACCGGTCGAGTTGGGCTGACCGGCCGCGGCGGGCACGTCGACGAACAGCTGCAGAACGATCGCGAAGATCGTCCCGCCGATCAGCGTGAGCAGGATCGCGCCGGGGACGCGCCGGGCGACCAGCACCGCCCCGAGGAGCAGCCCCACGGCGAACACCACCGTCGGCCACCCGACCAGGCGGTTGCCGATCCCGAGGCCGACCGGCGTGCCGCTCGAGCTCTGCCGCACGAATCCGGAGTCGACGAAGCCGATGAAGGCAATGAACAGGCCGATGCCGACGCTGATCGACTGCTTGAGCGCGAACGGGATCGCATCGAGGATCTTCTCCCGCAGACCGGTCAGCACCAGCAGCGTGATGGCGAGGCCCTCGAGGACGACGACGCCCATCGCCCCCGCCCAGGTCATCTGCGGTGCCAGCTGGAAGGCGACGACGCCGTTGATGCCGAGGCCGGCGGCGAGCGCGAACGGGTAGCGCCCGTACAGGCCCATCACCGCGGTCATCACGGCAGCGACCAGGGCGGTCACGGTGGCTATTGCCGGAACGGAGAGCTTCGCCCCGGTGGAGTCGGCGCTGCTCGAGAGGATCAGCGGGTTCAGCACCACGATGTAGGCCATCGTGAAGAAGGTGGCGATCCCACCGCGTACCTCTCGCCGCCCGGTCGAGCCGCGCTCGGTGATGGAGAAGTAGCGATCGACCTTCGCGGCGAACGAGGAACCGTCGGGAGTGGGTCGGCCGGACCGCGCCGTTGGCGAGGGGTCCGTCGTTGCGCGAACCGCGGACATGCGCTGGCTCTCCAGGAACTGGTCGGGGGACTTCAGCCGTTCAACGGACGGCGGAGCCGGGGACGAGGCACATCGCTGGGCCAACGTCGGTGATTGCTACCGTCCAGTCCACCATGACCTGCGTCCGGATGCTGTGAGAGACATGTCGCGCACCCCTGCCGTCCGCCGTGAGCCACCGGAGCCGTTGCCGAACGACGGGGTCCGCACCGTCCTGATCGGCACCGTCATCTGGGCGGTCGCGCTGGTCGTGCTGCTCCCGTTCCATGGCCGATTGTCCGACGACGGCCACACCTGGTGGATCGCTACCTGTGCGATCGCGACCGGGCTCGGTCTGGTCGGACTGCTGTACTGCAAGCGGCGCTCCGACGCGATGCGCCGCTCCGGTACCAATCCCGGCTCGTCGGACTGACCACGACGCCGTCCGCGGCTTCCAGGTCGGCGGTTCAGAGCAGGTAGTGCGTCGGGTCGAACGAGTCCAGCGGGATGATCCGCACCCGCGGCAGCACGGTCTTGAAGCAGCGGACGTCATCCTCGAGGTCGTACATCGTCAGCCCCGCGGCGGTGAGCTCGCTGAACCGGGAGTTCACGTACTCGCGGAACCCCAGCAGCCCGACCTTCCGTTCGGCGGAGAGTAGCGCCTCCATCTGCGGGAGGAAGTCCCCGTCGTGGCTGGCGAGCAAGACGTCTCCGGGACGGTCCTGCAGTGCCTCCAGGGTCCGCTGGATGCCGATGTCGACGGCCTTCTCGCCCGGCGCCCCCGCGAGCGGGATGGGCCGGTAGTCCAGGGCGAGCAGGGCGGAGACGAACGGCATGGGCAGTTGACCCGAGGAGGCGTTGAGGAAGAACAGGGCGGTCACCGGCTGCTGCCAGATACCGGCGGCGAACTCCCGGACGCGGTCCCAGCGTGGTCGCTCCTCCGGCCCCGGACGGCGACCGAGCACGCTGAGCCCGAGGGTCGCGTCGATGTTCTCGCCGTCGACCAGCAGGTACGTGCCGGGATGATCAGGCCGGGCCGGGGAGGGTTCCACGCCTCGACCCTAGGCCGCACCGCTTGACCGTCGGTACCGGACAGATCAGGTGGGCGCGGACACTCGACGTGATCTGTACAGATCTTGTGGCGCTGAGCTGCAGGGATAGCCGCAACATCCGTACAGATCAACTCTTGGAGGGCGAATCAGCTGTGCCCGTAGGGCTCGCCGGATTCGTCGCCGCTGACCGGTCCGTCCGGCACCGAACCCGGGTCGTCCGCCGGTGCGTTCTGTACGGGAACCGGCTCGACCTGCGAGTCGTCGAGCACGATGGGCTGCGGGTGCGCCGACGGGAGTACGAGGGCCTCCGAATGGGCTCCGCAGCCGTGGTCGACGGAGACGATCTGGCCGTCGTCGGGGGCGTACTCGTTGCAGCAGGCGCCGAACAGCCGCCCGAGCGCCCCGACCAGCTTCACGTGGAAACCGCAGGTCTCGCACCGGGCCGGAGCTGCCTTCGCGATGCGCGCCGTCGGCCCGGGCTCACCCTCGATCCATCGGGTGGCCGTGGTGTCCCGGCCGATCGCCGAGAGCACCCGGGACCGGCCGAGGCCCAGTTCCAGGAACAGCGTGTCGTCCGAGAATGCGTCCACGTCGGCGTTGCGCAGCGCCAATCGCTCGTCGTCGGCCGCGGTGGGCAACAGGTCGCCGACGCCGAGGTCGCCGGGCTGGAGCCGTTCGGACCACGGCACCCACGCCGGCGCCACCAGCGCTTCCTCACCCGGCAGCAGCACGACCTCGTCCACCGTGACGTTGCGGGCACGCGACGCGCGGGCCACCGAGACCGCCCAGTACCAGCCGCGGTAGGCCGTGGTCCGGCAGACGAAACGATGGACGACGAGCCGTTCGCCCTCGGCGAGTACGCCCAGGTGGTCGCCGACGTCCGCCGCGGTCCCGGCCTCGTGCACCGCGGCTTCCCGCGCCGTGTCGACCGCAGCAGCACAGACGGCGTCGAGGCGTTCCCGGGTGCGAGGCGAAGTCACCGGTCCATGGTGCCACCTCGCGGTTGCGCCACCGTCCCCGCCGACAGACATCAAGCAGGTCGAGGGACGATTCGGACGTGTCGGGCGAGCTCCCGATGGGCATCCAGCGACACATCCTGAACACACCGGATTCCGGATACACCAAGAGCCGACGCCGTGATGCTGAAGAGCCGTCATCCTGAAGAGCCGTGATCCTGAACAGGCGCCATCCTGAACAGGCGCGTTTCCGATAAGGCGTGACGCCCACGAGGCCGAACAGGGGGGAGACTGCCGGGCATGGGAGTGGCAGGCCGGATGTCGGGCAGCGTCGGCAAGGTGCGCCGCATGGCCCGTCGCGGGGGCGCGGAGGAGTCCGGTTTCGCAGCGATGCAGGAGCTGGTGTTCGTCAGCTCCGCCGGCGACGCTCTCATCGCCGTCGCGCTCGCGGGTAGCCAGTTCCTGTCCGTGCAGCCCGGCGAGGCCCGGAACAAGGTCGCGCTGTACCTGCTGATCACGATGGCGCCGTTCGCGTTGCTCGCGCCGCTGGTCGGCCCCATGCTGGACCGCTTCCCCAACGGTCGGCGCATCGCGCTCGGGGTGACGCTGCTCGCCCGCGCCGCCCTCGCGTACAGCCTGGCCGGCTACATCAGCGGGTCGGGGCTGCTGCTTTACCCCCTGGCGCTCGGGCTCCTCATGCTCTCGAAGGCCTTCGGAGTTGCCCGCAGCGCGGTCGTCCCGCGCGTGGTGCCGGAGAGCATGACCCTGGTCAAGGCCAACAGTCGCCTGACCCTCACGACCGTCCTCGCCGGGCTGGTCATCGCGCCGCTCGGCTACGGCATCGCCAACGCCGTAGGCTACGACTGGCTGCTGCGGATGGCCGCGGTCATCTTCGGCATCGGCCTGTTCTTCGCCTGGGTGCTGCCGCACCACGTCGACAGCGCGGCCGGTGAACAGCGGGCGGCGGCGCTCGCCCGAGCGACGGTGGTGGGCGGCAGCCGGGTGCGCCGGGTGCTGGGCGAGCTGCCCGCTGCGCTGCGCAGCGCCGTGTCCGTGCGGGCGCTGGTCGGGTTCCTGACGATCTTCCTGGCGTTCTACTTCCGGGAGCACGGCGGCGGGCTGAAGGAGATCGGGCTGCTCGGGTTGGCGGCCAGCGTCGGAAGCGGCGTCGGCGTCTTCCTCGGCGGCCGGTTCAAGCAGGGCAAACCCGAGGTCCTGATCCTGTTCGCCCTCATACTGGCCGGAGCCGGATGCGTCGGCGCCGCTCTGCTGTCCACGCAGGCGATCGCGTTGGGCGCCACCTTCTGCGCGTGCCTGGCTGGCTCCATGGGCAAGCTCGGCCTCGACGCCGTCATCCAACGCGACGTCGCCGAGGACACCCGCAACTCCGCGTTCGCCACCTCCGAGACGGCGATGCAACTCTGCTGGGTGCTCGGCGGAGCCGTCGGACTCATCCCGATGCCCGCCCTGGCCGCATTCTCCATCGGCGCGACCGGGATGACCGTCGCCCTGATCGCGGAGTCCGTGTCCCTGCGGCGGGTCCGTCGCCGGGCCCGTGCGATGCGCACGACGTCTGCCACGGCGCCGTCGCCGACGAGCTCGGCAGGCTGAAACAGCAGCATCGGGTGCTCGACTAGAGTCGCCAATCATGCGTCGCCGCGGCGTTTCCGCCACCGTGCTCTCCCTGGTCGTGGGCTTGGTTGTCCTGGCCGGCTGCACCAAGCCGACGCCGCAGGTCACCGTCCAGTCCGGTGCGACGACCCTGCGCAGCGAGCCGGTGAACTACCAACTCGACGGCAAGACGGTCACCAACAACGCCGGAGCGAAGGTGCTGACCCTGCGCCCCGGCGACAACGTCAACATCAGCGTCGACAAGAAGACGGCGTCAGCAGGGTGGGTGGTGTTGCTCGGCGGCCAGAAGATCTCGCCGATCCTCGGACACGGCCAACACCACTTCTCATTCCAGGCGCCGGGCTTCAGCGGCGGGGCCGAAGCGCCGCTGGCCATCTTCCAGCAGCCACCGAACGGGGGACCGGCCGCCGGCTCCTGGGTCTTCACGCTCCGCGAGGAGATCTGACGCACCTGCTCGTGGTCACCGCCGTGCTCGCGGAACGGGACGTGCTCGCCGAGCAGTTCACCGCGTTCGCGGACCGGCTCGGTCCGTTCGAGTCCGCGACAGCGGGACCGTATCCGGTGCTCTGCGGCCGCCACGTTGCGCTGCTCGCCGGCGGCGTCGGCCCCGCCGCCGCCGCGTCGGCCACCGCAAGCGTGCTCGCCGCCGCGTCGGCCACCGCAAGCGGGCTCGCCGGCTCCGGGCAGTTCGACCTGGTGCTGAGTGCCGGCATCGGCGGAGGGTTCACCGGCCGCGCCGGCGTTGGTGACCTGGTCGCCGCGAGCGAGATCCGGGCGGCCGACCTGGGCGCCGTCGGTGCAGACGGCTTCCTGTCCGTCGACGACCTCGGGTTCGGGTCCAGCCTGGTCCCGGCGGTCGACCTCGGCGTTCCGGGCGCACACGTCGGACCGGTGCTGACGGTCAGCACCGTCACCGGGACGGAGCAGCGGGCCCGGGAGCTGATGGACCGCTTCGACGCGGCGGCGGAGGCGATGGAGGGCTTCGGGGTCGCGGAGGCGGCTCGGGCGTACGGCCTGCCGGTCGGTGAGCTCCGCGGCATCAGCAACCTGGTCGGCCGGCGCGACCGCAGCACCTGGGACATCCCGGCCGGACTCGACGCCCTCCGCCGGTCCGTCCCCCGACTCGTCGACCTCATCGAGGAAGGAATCCCGACATGAGCACACCGCAGGACCGGCGCGAGCCACCTCCGCTCAGCCTGGGCATCTCGCCCTGCCCGAACGACACGTTCGCCTTTTCGGCGCTGGTGCACGGGCAGGTCCCGGACGCACCGCCGGTGGATGTGCAGTTCGCCGACATCGACGTCCTCAACCGCCGGGCGGCTGCCGGGGAGCTCGACATCGTCAAGGTCTCCTACGCCGCGGTCCCGGACCTGCTCGACCGATACGCGTTGCTACCCGCCGGTGGAGCCCTCGGCCGGGGTTGTGGACCGCTGGTCGTCACCAACGACCGCGAGTCGCTCGCCGGCGCGCGGGTCGCCATCCCCGGCCGACGGACCACTGCCTACCTGCTGTTCCAGCTGTGGGCTCGGGAGCAGGGTGTCGCCTCGATCGACGTCCTCCCGTTCGACAAGATCATGCCGGCGGTGGCCGAGGGGGTCGTCGACGCCGGGTTGATCATCCATGAGTCGCGCTTCACCTACCCGAGCTTCGGCCTGACCGCCCTGGTCGATCTGGGTGACTGGTGGGAGGCGCAGACCGGCCTCGCCATCCCGCTCGGCGCGATCCTGGCCCGTCGCACCCTCGACACCGAGCACCTCGCCCGGGTCATCCGGGCCAGCGTCGAAGCCGCCTGGGCAGATCCGGCGGCGTCCCGCGATTACGTGCTCGCCCACGCGCAGGAGATGGACGAATCCGTCGTCGATGCGCATATCGGGCTGTACGTGAACCACTACACCGCCGATCTCGGCGAGGACGGGTACGCGGCGATCGAGGGTCTGTTGACCCGCGCCGCGGCCCTCCACCTGGTCCCGCCGCTGGCCGGTCCGCTACGGTAACCGCCACCCGGCCCTGCCCGCCCTACCCTGAAGTGGTGGCAGACGAAGCACGGCCGGGGGACGGACTCGTCCGCGCCGGAGCGATCGTGTTCGGGATCGGGTTGCTCGCGATCCTGGTCGCCGTGCTGCCGTTTCTCTTCGGGGCGGAGAACCGTCCGCTGTGGCTGAACGTGACCGCCGGGGTGCTCCCGCCGCTCGGCCTCGCGCTGGCGCTGGTCGGGCTGGTGCGCGGCGCCCGCAGTACCGCCCGCGCGAACCGTCAGCGGTAGCGGACCGGGTCGGGCAGCAGCTCGTTCATCGACCCGCTGCGGAAGCCGCGGGGGTCGACCTCGACGGCGCTGAACCCCGGGATGACCGCGGCGAGATCGCGCCGGTTGGCCACCGCCGGCACCAGGTCGGCATCCACCTCGATGCGAGCCAGATCCCCGAGGTCGCGCACCCGAAGGTTCCGCACGCGGAACCCGTCGTCGTGCAGGGTCCGCCGCAGGTTCTCCTCCGCCTGTTCCACTCGGTGCAACCGCTCCGGCGTGATCCGCACGCCGAAGGCGACGCGGCTGGAGAGGCAGGCGGCGGCGGGCTTGTCCGCCGTGGTCAGCCCCCAGCGACGACTGAGCTTCCGGATCTGGGCCTTGGTCAGCCCGGAGTCCAACAGCGGCGTCAGCGCCCCGCGCTCGTCGGCGGCGCGGATCCCGGGCCGGAAGCCGGCGACCGCATCGTCGGCGTTCGTCCCGGTGGCGATCGCGGGGATGCCGAGCCGGGCGGCGAGTGGGGCGAGGACGTCCAGCAGCTCGGCCTTGCAGAAGTAGCAGCGGTTGCCCGCGTTGGCGGCGTAGCCGTCCCGCTCCATCTCCGCCGTGCGGACGGTCTCGTGCCGCACCCCGAGCTCGGCGGCGAAGCGGGCGGCGCCGGCGAGCTCGCTGGCCGGCAGCGAAGCGGACACCGCCGTTGCCGCGACGACTGCCTCGGGCCCACAGGCGCGCGCGGCGGCGGCGACCAGGAAGGCCGAGTCGGCTCCGCCGGAGAACGCCACGACCAGCGATCCGACCTCCTGGAGCCGGTCGGTCAACCGGGTGAGACGGCCATCCAGCAGCTGCTCCTCGGTCGGCTCGTCCACATCGACGAGCCTACGGTCACCCGACCCGTCGGGCGGCTCACTACCCTTGACCGGATGAGTGCAGGGTCCGGATGAGCACGGGTTCAGATGAGCAGGTCGCTGCGGACGAGCCGGTCGGCCGGGCGGAGACGTTCGGGGACTGGCTCGCCCGGCGCTCCGACGCCCAGCTGATCGCCCTGCTCCAGGCCCGCCCGGACGTCTCGGTGCCGCCGCCGGCCGACTTCGAGGTGCTGGCCCGTCGACTCGGGTCGTCGGCCAGCGTCAGTCGGGCGATGGAGCGCGTGGACCGCTTCGGGCTCGAGATCCTCGAGGCGCTGGCGCTGTTCGGGCGCACGGTTTCCCGCACCGAACTGGCCGAGGCCAGCGGTTTGGCCGCCGAACAGCTGCAACCCGAACTCGACCGGTTGGCCGGCCTGGGCTTTCTCTGGGGGGACGACGAGCTGACCCTGCCGCGCGGAGTCGCCGACGAGCTCGGGCCGCACCCGCTCGGCCTCGGCCGCAGCGCCGCGGAGCTGCTGCGGACCGAGTTGGCGCCCGACGAGCGCGCCATCATCGGCGAGAACCTCGGCGTGCCGGCGAAGCAGGGGGTCGCGGTCACGACGCTGGCCGCACTGTTCGACGACCCGGCCCGGGTCGATGAGCTGCTGGTCGGTCTGGACGAGCCGGAGCGGCAGCTGCTCGCCCGGCTCGCCGAGGGAGCGCCGATTGGTTCGACGGGGACGCCGGTGCGCGTCCCCCTGCTCGCCGACGCCCGGACGGGGGTCGCCCGGCTGTTGGCACGCGGGCTCCTGATGCCCGCGGGTGCGGACCTCGTCGAACTGCCGCGCGAGGTCGCGCTGGGTCTGCGCCGTGCCGACAGCCCCGACACGGCACGCACGGCTAACGGTTCCGGAACGCTGGCCGAGGTTCTGGCCGGCCGGCTGCATCCGGACCCGCCGCCGCTCGGGGGCGCGGTCCTGGGCCGTGCGGACGTCGATGCAGCGGCAGCGAGCGCGGCGGCGGAGTCCCTGCTCCGGCTGGACGCGCTGCTCGAGCGGTGGGAGCAGTCCCCGCCGGTGCTGACCCGCAGCGGCGGGCTCCCGGTCCGGGAGCTCCGCGCGGCCGCCAAGGACTTCGACCTCCCGGCCGACACCGTCGCGGTCCTCGCCGAGCTGGCCCGGGCCGCGTCGCTGGTCGCGGAGACTCCCGGCACGGACATCTCCGTGGTGCCCACCGAATACGTGGACGACTGGCGCACTCTCGACGACGCGCGGCGGTGGGCCGTCGTCGCCTCCGCCTGGCTGAACCTCGAGGGGTATCCAGGCCTCGCGACGTCGGTGCAGCCGAAGCGGCCGCACCTCGATGGGGAGGGCACGGCCAAGCCGGTGCCGGTCTTCTCCTGGGATCTCCGTCGTCCCGGAGCGGTCGCCGGGCGCCGCGAGGTGCTGCAGATCCTCGTCGACGCGCCTCCCGGGACCGCCGCGGACGCCGCTGCTGTCCTCGAACGCCTCGCCTGGCAGGGGCCACGGCGGAACAGCCTGTGGTGGGAGGCCGTCGTGGCCTGGACGCTGTCCGAGGCGGACCTGCTGGGCGTGACCGGTCGTCGGGCCATGAGCAGTTCGGGGCGCGTGTTGCTCTCCGGGGACCGAGCGGCCGCCGCGGCCGTGCTGGACCGGCATCTCCCGTCCCCGGTCGACCACGTGCTGATCCAGGGTGATCTCACCGCCGTCGCGCCCGGCCCGCTCGACCCGGTACTGGCCCGGGAGATCCGGCTGGTCGCCGACGTCGAATCGACCGGGGCTGCCACGGTCTTCCGCTTCTCCGAGTCCTCGATCCGGCGGGCCCTCGACGCCGGGCGCTCGGGGGCGGACGTCCAGAAGCTGATCGCCGGAACCGCCCGTGGCACGGTGCCGCAGTCGTTGACCTACCTGGTCGACGACGTGGCCCGGCGGCACGGGCGGCTACGGGTAGGCAGCATCTCGACCTACGTTCGCTGCGACGACCCGGCCCTGCTGGCCGAGGTGGTCGCGGCGCGGCGGACCGGGACGGTCGACCTGCGGCAGGTCGCGCCCACCGTCGCGGTCTCCTCGGCGTCGTTGGACCGGGTGCTCGAAGTGCTCCGTACGGCCGGGTACGCGCCCGCCAGCGAGGGCCCGGACGGCGCGATGCGGATCGAGCGGGCCGTCGCCGAACGGGTGCCGGTACCGGCCCGGCGGACCGGGTTGTCGGCCTCCTCCGGCGTTCCGCGCGACCACCTCGCGGCGACCGTCGTGCGCCTGCGACGAGCCCAGACCATCGCCGACGCCGCCCGGAGCGGCGTGGCGCGCACCGCGGAGCCGGGGGAGCCGATCCGATCGCCCGGTGCGGTCCTCACCCGTCTCTCGGAGATTCTCGACGCGGGTGGCGCGGTCCAGATCGCCTACGTCAACCTGGAAGGCCGGTCGAGCACGCGGGTCGTCCACCCCCTGCTGCTCTCCGGTGGATACCTGACCGCCTACGACGAGGAGACCGGTGAGCGGCGGACCTTTGCGCTGTCCCGCATCTCCGGGCTCACCCCGCTCAGGGGATGAGGACGAGCGGCCGGATTGTCGGTGCTGACACCTACCCTGGAGAGGAACCGAGGGAGGTGGACGTGCCCGACGGGCCGCTGATCGTCCAATCCGACAAGACCGTGCTGCTCGAGGTGGATGCGCCCACCGCCGGCGAGGCGCGGCAGGCTCTCGCGCCTTTCGCCGAGCTGGAGCGCGCCCCCGAGCACATCCACACCTACCGCATCACGAACCTCGCGCTGTGGAACGCCCGCGCGGCCGGCCATGACGCGGAGCAGCTCGTCGACGTCCTGGTCCGCTTCGCCAAGTACGCCGTGCCACATGCCCTACTGGTCGACATCGCCGACACGATGGACCGGTTCGGTCGGCTGCGCATCGAGAACAGTCCCGTCCACGGCCTGGTGCTGCACGCCCTCGACAGAGCGGTCCTCGAAGAGGTCATTCGCTCGAAGAAGATCGTCCCGCTGCTCGGTAACCGGGTGGACGACGACACGATCATCGTGCACCCCTCCGAGCGGGGTCGGCTCAAGCAGCTGCTGTTGAAGATCGGCTGGCCCGCCGAAGACTGCGCCGGCTACGTCGACGGCGAGGCGCACGCGATCGAGCTGAAGACTGACGGCTGGGAGCTGCGCGGGTACCAACGCGACGCGGTGGAAGGCTTCTGGGCCGGTGGGTCCGGGGTCGTCGTGCTGCCGAGCGGTGCGGGCAAGACGATCGTGGGTGCCGCCGCGATGGCGAGGGCGGGTGCCACGACGCTGATCCTGGTCACGAACACCGTTGCCGGTCGGCAGTGGAAGAGGGAGCTGATCGCCCGGACCTCGCTGACCGAGGAAGAGATCGGCGAGTACTCCGGCGAGCGCAAGGAGGTCCGCCCGGTCACCATCGCCACGTATCAGGTGATGACCACCCGGCGTAAGGGCGAGAACCTGCACCTCGGGCTGTTCAACGCCCGGGAGTGGGGCCTGATCATCTACGACGAGGTGCACCTGCTGCCGGCTCCGGTGTTCCGGATGACCGCGGACATCCAGTCCCGCCGCCGCCTCGGACTGACCGCCACCCTGGTGCGCGAGGACGGCCGCGAGGCGGACGTCTTCTCCTTGATCGGTCCGAAGCGCTACGACGCCCCGTGGCGGGACATCGAGGCGCAGGGTTGGATCGCACCGGCGATCTGCACCGAGGTTCGGGTGACGCTGACCGACGACGAGCGCATGCACTACGCCGTCACCGAACCGGAGGAGCGCTACCGCGTCTGCGCCACCGCGGCATCGAAGCGCCCCGTGGTGCGGATGATCGCGGACCGGCACCGCGGCGAGCGGGTGCTGGTCATCGGTGCCTACCTCTCGCAGCTGGACGAACTCGGTGCCGATCTGGACGCGCCGATCATCCAGGGCTCGACGCGCAACGCGGAGCGGGAGCGGTTGTTCGAGCTGTTCCGGACCGGTGAGCTCACCACGCTGGTCGTGTCCAAGGTCGCGAACGTCTCGATCGACCTGCCCGAGGCCGGCGTGGCGATCCAGGTCAGCGGGACCTTCGGGTCACGTCAGGAGGAGGCCCAGCGTTTGGGCCGGGTGCTGCGACCCAAGTCGGACGGTCGGCCGGCGCACTTCTACACCGTCGTCGCGCGGGACACCCTGGATGCGGAGTACGCCGCACACCGGCAGCGGTTCCTGGCCGAGCAGGGCTACGCCTACACCATCGTCGACGCGGACGACCTGCCGGCCACCGACGCCTGATTGCGGGGGCCCAGGCCCGTCTCGTTGCGGCAGCGCGTCCGGTGCCTCGGGCCGCCCCGGCGTCTGCCGCAACGCGGAGCGGGTCAGCGCAGGATGCCGGTGTGTCCGAGTGAGTAGCGGCCCGGCTGCGGCCAGACGGCGAGGCCGTGCGGCTCAGCGCCGACCTTGATGCGGGCGACCAGCTGGCCGGTGGTGGTGTCGATCCCGTAGACCTCGTTGTTCCGCCGTCCGGACAGCCACAGGGTCTTGCCGTCGGGCGAGACACCGCCCATGTCCGGGGTACTCGGTGGTGCGATCGGCCAGGTGGCGACGATCTTGTTGGTGACGAAGTCGAGAACGCTCACCGAGCCCTTGTCCCCGCCCGGCTCCATGCCTCCGCGGTTGGAGATGTACAGGCGCGTCGCATCCCGGCTCGGATAGAGGCCGTGGGTCTCCGGCCCGGTCGGGATGAAGCCGGTGATCCGGAACTGGTCGCCGTCGACGGTCCAAATGCCGTTGGCGTGCATGTCGCTGACGTACCAGACCGTGCCGGACGGGTTGATCTTGATGTCCTGCGGCATGGCCCCGTTCGGCACGGTCAGGTAGCCGAGCACCTTGTGTGTCTGGGTGTCGACCTTCACCAACTGGCTGGAGAACTCGCACGTCGCGATGAAGTACCGGCCGTCGGCGGAGAAGTCGACGTGATTGACGCCGGAGCAGTTCACCGGCACCGAGTCCTCGACCTTGAACGTGTGCGGGTCGGAGAAGTTGAGCCGCTTCTCGGCCTCCGCGATGACGATCGCGAACGCGCCGTCGGGGGTGAAATACATGTTGTACGGGTCGGCGACGGGGATGTTCGATCCCGCTCGCTTGCCGGTCTTCGGATCGATCGGCGTGAGGCTGTTGCCGCCCTCGTCGTTCGCCGCGTAAAGCGTCTTCAGGTCCCAGGCCGGAATCACATGCTGGGTGCCGGAGCCGCTGCGGAAGGTGCCGATCACCTTCTTGGCCACGGGGTCGATGACGCTGATCGTGCCGCCCGAGTGGTTCGGGACGTACAGCCGGTACGGCACCCCCTGCGTGGCGGGCTGGAACATGCCGACGTTGGTGGCGGCGTACACGTTGGTCGCCGAGGTCGGCGCGCCTGGAGGCGGTGCCGCCGCCGGCATCCCGCTCGCCGAGTGGGAGGGGTGCGGGTTCCCGGAGGAGCCGCCGGCGGACGAGCACGCCGCCGCCAGGGCGGCGCCGAGCAGGACGGCGGTCAGACGAAGGGAAGTTCGACGGGGCCCGCGGGCGCGGCTCATACAACTCCGAACGGGTCGAGTGAGGCGGTCAGGTCCGCGCCCGGCTCCGACCTCCGAACGCTCGTTCGGGGTGGCCAGCCGACTGCTCGGACCGTTCCCACCGTACCCATCAGGAGATGTGGCGAAGGCCGAAACCGTGACCTGAGCTGTGGGCTCGAGCCGGCCGGCCTCCGACGTCAGCCGGGCGAGCTCAGGACGAGGTCCCGCTGCTCCCGCCGAGCTGACCCAGCTGCCCCAGGATCTGGCTGAAGTCGGTGACCTGGTCGGCCGGCGGCGCGCTGATCGCGGTCATGGCCTTGCCGTAGTCGAAGAACTCCATCTGGACCTTCGTCTTGACCGGCCCCGGGCTGGTCGCGCTCGCGCCGGTCCCCGTCTTCGGGGTCGCGGTGACATCGACCGCGAGCCGGCCCACACGGCCCTGGTCGTCGAGCCAGACGTTCTCCGGCACGGTGGTCTGGTCACCGAGCGCCTGCTGCAGCTGCTGCTTCTGCTGCGGCGTCAGTCCCTGCTTGTCGGCCGCCTTGGCGATGTCGACGTCCGCCCGGTAGTGCACGGTGTGCGCACCGCGGACATCTTCGTCGCCGATCCTCGTGACGTTCCCCGCGCCCTGCAGCGTGTTGAGGATCTGTGCCGGGTTGCTGCTGTCAAGACTCCCGAACGGGTTCTGGCCGCTGCTGCCGAAGGCCGACGGGTCGATCTTCAGCCAGGACTTCCCGCCGAACTCGGAGGCGGCCTGCGTCGGCACCTTCACGTAGATGACCTTGTCGAGGAACCGCTCCTCGATCGCGCCCATGCCCGGGATCGTGATGTTGAGCAGGAACGTCTGGTTGGCGAAGTCGATCGCGCCTGTGCCGTTGAGCGGGACCGTCCGCCCCTGTGCGGTGACGTCCCCGGTCAGGTTGACGGTGGCGTTCTTCGCCGCGGTGGTGCGGTCAGCGGAACTCGCGACGATGACCGCCGGGTCGCCCTGCAGGACCGACGTCGTCCCGTCGGCGGACGTGGAACCGCCCGAGCCGCCGCCCGAACTGCCACCCGAGCTGCCGCCCGAGCTGCTGCCGCAGGCGACCAGTGCGGTGGCGAGTGCTCCGGCCGTTGCCACGCGACTGATTCGACCCCACGGCACGGCGGTGCGCACGACTGACATTCGTTGTCCCCCTTGAGTTCCGAGATCTGATTCTGCCTTCGTCGGTCCCGAGCCGGTCACGATGCCGTCGAACGTCAGGCATTCGGAAGGATTGCTGCTTCCTCAGTCCCCGTGACCGCTGAGCCCGGAGAGGTCGTCGAGCCCGGCGACCTCGGCCGCCGGCGGCTGGGTGAACGAGACGTCGGCAGTACCGAAGTCGTACAGCTCGACCGAGGCGATGGGGTTCGACCCGGCCGTGAGAGCGGCCCCGGGCGGGGGCAGCTGTATCGACATCTTGCGCACGAGGCCGGTGTCGTCCAGCCAGACATCGACCGGCGTTGCGGCACCCTTCGTGGCTTTCGCGAACTGGGCGGCGAAGGTCGAATCCACGCCGGAGGACGTGACGGCGCTGGGGTCGAGGGTGCCGGTGAAGTGCGTGGTCGCCGCACCGCGGACCTGTTCGGGGCCGACGACGGTCCCGTGGGTCACCGCGGTCACGGCCGTCACCAGCTGCTTGGGGTCGAAGGCGTAGAGGTTGAACGGGTCGGGGCTGGCCGACTTGGCCTGGTCGAGGTCGAGCTTGACCCACTTCTTGCCGGCGAGCAGGGGGGCCGCCTGCTCGGGCAGCAGGACGAACAGCGAGCGGTCGAACTGCCGTTCCTCGGCCTTCTCCGCGTTCGGGACCACGAGCCGGAGCCGGCTGCCGGGGAAGTCGGCGGTGCCCTCTCCGTTGACGGAGGCGAGCTTGCCCTCCTGGAGCACCGGCACGGTGATCGCGATGCCGGCGTTCGGCGATCCGACGGTCCGGCCGGCCGCCGCCGCGACGACCTGGGTCGGGTCACCCTGCAGCACCGGGGGCAGAGTCGGACCGACCGGCGCAGCGGCTTTGGCGGAACCGCCGCAGCCGGAGAGCAACGTGGTTGCGGTGAGCGCGGCGGCCAGGGACCCGAAGAGCAGGCGGGACCGGAACGGCCGGGGAGCGGACGGGCGGAGCATGACCCTCCTTCGGGACGACGCACCGTCGCGTACGCACACGGGACGGTTGACGTCCTATCGGAGAGCGAAGCGATCGGAGTAGGGGCGGACCGGTATCGGAAGGGAAACCGGTCCGACGTCGCGAAATCAACGCTGCCGGGAACGGGGCGCGGGCCCGGGAAACCGCGCTGGCGATCTGTCCGGGCAGCGTTCCGGGCGATCTGTCCGGGCAGCGGTTCCGGGCGGCTGTTCTGGGCGGCGGTCATCGCGACCCGGTCGGGAACCCGTGCACGCCGGAGACCGGCGCGGCGATCCGAACGGGTCCGGCCGCGGGCCGGTCTTCCGGTGCGTCAGCCCAGGCCGCGGGAGTCCTGCTTCAGTGCGGTGTCCACGGTCACCGCGCTGGCGATGACCATGGCCCGCAGGGGGTCCTGCAGCCGCTGGTGGAGCTGGACGACGTAGTTGTCCGCCGTGGTGAACATGGTGCGGGCGAGGCCTTCCCACGTCTTGGTGATGCGGGCGACCTCCTGGCCACCGCCGTCCTGGATGGAGAAGTTCCACGCTCTCCAGTTCTCGGCGTTGATGGAGCCGATGTTCTGTCCGCCGACCGTCAGCCCGAACCGGATCTTGCCGAAGACGTTCTCCTGCACGATCTCGCCGATGGGCTGACCGTTGCCGTAGGCCACCTGCACCCGCGACTTGAAGACCTTCGCGGGGCGGGTCAGCATCAGCAGCGCCTGACCGCTGGCGTCACGTACCTCGAGCCGATGCGTGAGGAACTGGTCCCAGGAGGTGAGCACGCGCACGGCCTTCTTCAGGCCGCTCTGGCCCACCTCGACCACCGAACCCAGCTGGTTGCCGTTCTGGTCGAAGATCGCGTACTCGTTCGTGACCTCGATGAGCTTCGTCTTCTGGTTCACCACGAGGATCGGTTCGTCGAGCAGGTGGCCGCTGCCCCCCGTGGCCGGACCGACGCCGGCCTGCTGCTGCACTTGGCGCTGCACGCGATCCGGCGTGTATTGCGTGCTGACCTGCTGCGGGGGCACGTTCTGCGGCTGCCCGTAGTACGGCTGGCCCTGCTGCTGGTAGCCACCCTGCTGGCCGCCGTACTGCTGCTGACCCTGACCGTAGGCCTGGTGCTGGCCCTGTTGGGGCTGTTGCGCCTGCTGCTGACTCTGCTGGGGCTGCTGCGCCTGCTGCTGGGGCTGTTGCGCCTGCGTCTGCTGCTGGCCCTGGCTCTGCTGCGCCTGCTGACCGTCCTCGGTGTGCTCGGTCCAGGCGTTGCCGTCCCACCAGCGGAGAGAATGCTGGCCGGACGGGTCTGCGTACCAGCCGGCCGTCGGCGCGAGATTACTCATGGAGTCACCTTGCCACTTTCTCGCCCGGCATCAGCGGGCAGGGTGCGGCGCGGACCCCCCTGGATCGGTGCATGTGCTCGGAAACGCGTCCAGGGGCGGCCCTCCCGGAGGAGGACCGCCCCTGATACGCGTAGGGGCTCGGCCCCTGTCAGCGGAATTACGAGATCAGGACCCGATCAGAAGTCCATGTCCCCGCCCGGCATGCCGCCTCCGGCAGCACCCCCGGCGTTCTTCTCGGGCTTGTCGGCAATGACGGCCTCGGTAGTGAGGAACAGCGCGGCGATGGAGCCGGCGTTCTGCAGCGCCGAGCGGGTCACCTTGGCCGGCTCGATGATGCCGGCGGCGACCATGTCGACGTACTCGCCGGTGGCGGCGTTGAGGCCCCAACCGGCCTGCAGGCCGCGCACCTTCTCCACGACGACGCCACCCTCGAGACCGGCGTTGAACGCGATCTGCTTGATGGGCGCCTCGAGGGCGATCTTGACGATGTTGGCACCAGTGGCCTCGTCGCCGGTGAGGTCGAGCTTGTCGAACGCGGTGACGGTCGCGGCCAGCAAGGCCACACCTCCACCGGGCAGGACGCCCTCTTCCACGGCGGCCTTGGCGTTGCGCACAGCGTCTTCGATGCGGTGCTTGCGCTCCTTGAGCTCGACCTCGGTGGCCGCGCCGACCTTGATGACCGCGACGCCGCCGGCGAGCTTGGCCAGCCGCTCCTGCAGCTTCTCGCGGTCGTAGTCGGAGTCGCTCTTGTCGATCTCGGCGCGGATCTGTGCGACCCGGCCGGCGATCTGGTCGGCGTCGCCGGCACCCTCCACGATGGTGGTCTCGTCCTTGGTGACCGTGACCTTGCGGGCGTGGCCGAGCAGGTCGATGGAGGCGTTCTCGAGCTTGAGACCGACCTCCTCGCTGATGACCTGACCACCGGTGAGGATGGCGATGTCGCCGAGCATGGCCTTGCGACGGTCACCGAAGCCGGGAGCCTTCACCGCGACGGACTTGAAGGTCCCGCGGATCTTGTTGACGACCAGGGTGGCCAGGGCCTCGCCCTCGACGTCCTCGGCCACGATGGCGAGCGGCTTGCCCGACTGCATGACCTTCTCGAGCAGCGGAAGGAGGTCCTTCACCGTGCTGATCTTCGAGTTGACGATCAGGATGTACGGGTCATCGAGGTCCGACTCCATGCGCTCCGCGTCAGTGGCGAAGTACGGGGAGATGTAGCCCTTGTCGAAGCGCATGCCCTCGGTGAGCTCGAGCTCGAGGCCGAAGGTATTGCTTTCCTCGACGGTGATGACGCCTTCCTTGCCGACCTTGTCCATCGCCTCGGCGATGATCTCGCCGACGGTGGTGTCAGCGGCGGAGATGGAGGCGGTCGAAGCGATCTGCTCCTTGGTCTCCACGTCCTTGGCCAGCTTGGAGAGCTCCTCCGAGACGCGTGCGATGGCGGCCTCGAGGCCCTTCTTCAGGCCCATCGGGTTGGCGCCGGCGGCAACGTTGCGCAGACCCTCCTTGACGAGGGCCTGGGCGAGCACGGTGGCGGTGGTGGTGCCGTCGCCCGCGACGTCGTCCGTCTTCTTGGCGACCTCCTTGACGAGCTCGGCGCCGATCTTCTCGTAGGGGTCCTCGAGCTCGATCTCCTTGGCGATGGATACACCATCGTTGGTGATCGTCGGGGCGCCCCACTTCTTCTCCAGGACGACGTTGCGACCCTTGGGGCCGAGCGTGACCTTGACTGCGTCGGCGAGCTGGTTCATGCCGCGCTCGAGGCCGCGACGGGCCTCTTCATCGAACGCAATGATCTTCGACATTTGGTGCTGTCCCTCCGTAGAAAGAGGTAGACGTGGGCCGAGTGCGACTTCGTCGCCGACGCCCGCGACGGACGGCCGGGCCGGGACCCTTTGGTCCCGCCCCCGAGCCTCGCCGGGCGACTTTGGCACTCGGGCGTGGTGAGTGCTAGGTCTTGTTTAGCACTCACAGGTCGGGAGTGCAAGACGATGTAGGGCCGCTGAGCAGCCGTTCGACGTCCTCCGGAAGCCCCGGCCACGGGCCGGGACGCCGGACGCGAGAGCTGGGGTCCGAGTGTCCGGGAGAGCTAAAAGTCAGCGGTCGCCACGAACGGGATACGCGCCGACCGTGCGGACGCTAGCCTGCCCGGATTCGCCGTATCTGTCACCGGAGGACCTGCCATGGGCCGCGCCCTGCTGATCACCGGACTCGTCGTCGCATTCGTGTTGCTCGACGCGCTTCTGGTCGTTGCCGTGTTACGACGCGCTGCACGTCGCCAGCCCGGGCTGCTGCTGCCGTTCGGGCTGAGCATCGAAACTGCCGCACTGAGGTCGAACGTCCGGACGCTTCCGACGCAGGCTCTGCCGCTGCCCGACGCCCCGCTGACTGGACTCCTGGAGCCCCCAATCCTGCCAACCACTACTTCGACGAGCTCGTTTCCGTCGAGAACCGTCCCGTACTCGACCTGACCGGCGAACCGGCCGCCCTGCGGTGGCCCGAACAGTCGGTCTGGAGGGATAGGACCAGCCTGGACGACGCGACCGAGAAGGCCGGGAAGCCCGGGGCTCACTCGAGGCCGAGCGCCGCCTCGAACGCCGAGTAGTTCGGCTTGATCGTGTAGGTGGGGCTGGACGTCGGCGCGACCGCGTCGATCGTCTTCAGCCCGTCGCCGGTGTTGAAGATGACCGTCTCGGCGTCCGGGTCGAGCTTTCCCTCGGCGAGCAGCCTGCGCAGGTTGGCGACGGTCACGCCGCCCGCCGTCTCCCCGAAGATGCCCTCGGTGCGGGCGAGCAGCTTCATGCCCTCGACGACCAGGTCGTCGGTGACGTCGCTGATCGCGCCGCCGGTGCGCCGGGCCACATCGACCGCGTAGGGCCCGTCCGCCGGGTTGCCGATCGCCAGCGACTTCGCGATGGTCGACGGCTTGACCGGGGTGATGGTGTCGGATCCGCTGGCGAAGGCTGCGGCGACCGGGTTGCATCCGGCGGCCTGCGCGCCGAACACCCGGTAGGGGGTGCCTTCGAGCAACCCCAGGCGGCTGAGCTCACCGAACGCTTTGTCGACCTTGGTGAGCAGCGAGCCCGAGGCGATCGGGATGACGACCTGCTCCGGGAGGCGCCACCCGAGCTGCTCGGCGACCTCGTAGCCCAGGGTCTTCGAACCCTCCGCGTAGAACGGGCGGACGTTGACGTTGACGAACGCCCACTCCTGCTCGCCGGCGATCTCACTGCAGAGCCGGTTGACGTCGTCGTAGCTGCCCTCGATGGCAACGAGGGTGCCGCCGTACACCGCGGTCGAGACGGTCTTGCCGGCTTCGAGGTCGTTCGGGATGAGCACGATGCTCTTCAGGCCGGACGCGGCGGCGTGCGCGGCGACCGACTGGGCGAGGTTGCCGGTGGAGGCGCAGGCGACGGTGGTGTAGCCGTGTTCCTTCGCGGCAGAGAGCGCGACGGAGACGACGCGGTCCTTGAACGAGTGCGTCGGGTTGGCGCTGTCGTCCTTCACCCAGAGCGACCGCATGCCGAGTTCGCGGGCGAGCCGGTCGGCCCGACGCAGTGGTGTCCAGCCGGCGCCCAGCGAGACGCGAGTCGCAGGGTCATGCCCGGCCGGCAGCAGGCCGACGTACCGCCAGAGGTTGTGCGGGCCGGCTTCGATGCTCTCGCGGGTGACCCGCGCGAGCAGGTCCTCGTCGTAACCGATCTCGAGCGGCGCGAAGCAGCGCTCGCAGACGTGGATGGCGGCGAGTTCGTAGGTGGCGCCGCAGTGCCGACACTTCAGGCTCGTCGCGGGATTCAACCGACTGGGGCGGGCGAGGACGGACGTCATGGGGCGGAAAACCTCCTCATCGTTCCCGCCGTAGCGGGCCGGCTTTGGCACCTGCCACAGGTGTGGTGGTTGCCGGGGCTTCGTCGGGCCGGTCCCTCTGCCCCTCGGGATGAGCGATCTGAAGTTGTGACAGCGCGGTCTGGGTGTGCACTGCACGGACTCGCTTCGCCCATCCTAACCGAGACGCGAGACGGAGCCGGCGGCAGGGACGTGATCCCGCTCCGGTTAGCGTGACAGCGGTGACCGCACGGATCGTCTACTCGGATCTCGACGGCACCATGGTCGGCCCGCGGGGCTGCTTCTTTCGGGCGGAGGGCGGCGCGGTCGATCTCGAACCATCGCTCGCCCTCGGCGAACTCTTGGCCGCCGGCGTCCCGTTGGTGCTGGTCAGCGGACGTACCCGGGCTCAACTGATCGAGGCGTCCGCCATCTTCGGCGCTGACGGCTACATCGCCGAACTCGGCGCCCTGATCGGTTGGCGGGCGAGTGACGGTGGACCGGGCGGCGCGCAGCTGCTCCGCGGGTCGATGCCGGAGCACCTCGATGCGGTGCCCGACGAGCTCGTCGGAGCCCTGCTGGACCGGTTCGCCGGACGGCTGGAGTTCCACAGCCCCTGGCATGTCGGGCACGAGGTCGACGTCATGCTGCGTGGCCAGGTCGAGGTGCTCGACGCGCAGGAGTGGCTCGCCGACCAGGGATACGGCTGGCTGCGCCTCCGGGACAACGGCGTGCTGCCCACCACCTCGGATTCGCTGCGTGCCACCGGCCTCCGGATCGCGGCGCTGCACGTCTACCACCTGGTGCCGGACGGCATCGGCAAAGGCATCGCCGTGGCCCGCGACCTCGAACGGCGCGGCATCGACACGGTCGACGCCGTGGCGATCGGCGACTCTGCCAGCGACCTGGAGATGGCGCCGTGCGTGGGCCGGTTCTCCCTCGTCGAGAACGGGGCCCGGCCGCCGCACATGGCCGATCTCATCGCCCAGCACGACAACGTGGACGTGGAGAAGAGCAGCCACGGGGCCGGCTGGACCGACGCGGTCCGCCGAGCGCTGGCCTGAGCAGGCCTCAGCCGCGGGTGGTCGTGCCGAGGTGCGACTCGATCTCGGCCAACTGGTCGGCTGCCTCCTTGTCGCCGTCAGCGTCGGCCTGCGCCAGCGCCACGATCTCACTGGCGACCTCGCGCTGCTCGGGCGTCGCGGTGGTCGCGTCAAGGAAGACGTGCTTGACGATGGGGAACTCCCGGCGCAGCGCCTCGTCGATCTCGGTCGACAAGTCCTCGATCCGCTGGCTGTCCAGCCCGTCGGCGAAGTCCACCTTTACCGCGAGCAGGATCTCGTCGGGGCCGAGCTGCATGGTCAGCATCTCGACGACACCGTCGACCTCTTCGAAGCCGCTCATCGCGTGGATGATGTCGAGCCGCAGCTCGGGATCGGCGGCTTCGCCGATCAGCAGGTCCTTCGTGTCGCGGCCCAGCGCGTAGGCGATCCAGGCGAGCAGCACGCCGATGGCGATGGAGGCGATGCCGTCGAACACGGCGGAGCCGGTGATCTGGTGCAGCAGCAGGCCGACGAAGGCGAAGATGATCCCGGTGACCGCGGCGCTGTCCTCGCTGGCGACCGTCTTCACGGTCGGGTCGTTGCTCTTGCGAAGGTGTTCGACGAAACCGCGGTCCTGCGTCTCAGCTTCGCCCTTGACCTGGCGGAGCGCCTTGATGAGCGAGGAGCCTTCCAACACGAAGGCAAAGGCCAGGACGGTGTAGGAGAGCAGGAATTCCTTGGTCGGGATCTCCTGGTGCTCTTTGAACAGCGAGTCGACGCCCTGGAAGATCGAGAAACCGGCGCCGGTCACGAAGATGCCGACCGCAGCCAGCAGCGACCAGAAGAAGCGCTCCTTCCCGTAACCGAAGGGGTGGGCCGAGTCGGCCGGCTTCTTCGAGCGAAACAGGGAGGTCAGGAGAAAGATCTGGTTGAGGGTGTCGGCCCAGGAGTGTGCGGACTCGGCGAGCATTGCGCTCGACAGAGTGATCAGCCCGACGATCGTCTTCGCGATCGCGATGGCGAAGTTGGCCCCCAGAGCCAGCAGGACCGTTCCTTTGCTGTCCGACGCCATGGTCCGCAGGTGCCTCACGTTCGGGGAGCCGAGCGCTGGATGAGCCCGGGCAGTCGGCGAATGAGTACCCGGGACGGGGGTCGGCAAGCGTCCAGGATGTGTGTGCGATGTCGTCGGGCCGGCCGCGCTCGGCGTGCGTCAGCCGTCGCCTAGCACGGCGGCGAGCCGATTCAGCAGGTCGATCACGCCTGGGGGTCCCTCGACGACGAGATCGGCGCGTTCGGCGAGGCCCTCGACCTCCGGTGACCGGCTGCAGACCAGCACCCCCGGGACCCCACGGCCCCTGGCCTGCTCGACGGCGTCGAAGGCGGGGAGGTCACCGAGGTCGTCGCCGGCGAACAGCACCGACCGCGCCTCCCGCTCGGCGAGGAGCCCGGTGAGTGCCCCGCCCTTGTCGAACCCGGGTGGCCGTAGCTCGAGCACCCGACGACCGGGATGTGGTTCCAGGCCGACCTCGTCCGCGAGCGCCGTCAGCGGGCGGCGGAGCGCCTCCAGCGCAGCGTCGGGATCGGCGGCCCGGCGGACGTGGACGACGAGCGCCTGCCCCTTGTCCTCGACGACCACCCCGTCCGGAGCGTGCGCGAGCAGGCCCGGCAGCCGCTGACGGGCGAGGTCGACCCCCGGCAAGGCTTCGGCGGTCTCGAAGCGGCCGCTCCGGGCGTCCCAGCGCTGCAGTCCGTACTGGCCGAGGACGCGTAGCGACGCCAGGCCGGGTGCGCGGGCGAGGCCGGCCAGGGCGACCACCTCGCGCGCGGGCCGGCCGGTGACGAGTGCCACGGAGCCGACCGTGCGGGCGAGGCGGGCGAGCGCCGCCAGCGCACCGGGGGCGGGAACGGCGTCCTCGGGCCGGTCGACGATCGGCGCCAGGGTGCCGTCGTAGTCGAGCGCGATGACGGCCCGGGCGGGTTCGGCCACGAGCGCTGCGAGTCCCGCGGCGCCGGCTGCGGTACTCGGATCCGGTAGGCCGCTCATCGGCAGCAGCCGGCCGCGGGAGGCGAAGAGGGCCCGGAGCAGTCAGGGTCCGGCACCGGACAGGGCCCGGTCGGGGATTCCGGGGGAACGAACCCGGTTCCTGCGTCGGCGGCCGGGAGGGCCGGGGGGGTGCTCAGATTCAGGGACACCGGCGGGGGTGCGGCAGGCCGGACGGGGTGGTGCAGGAGCAGCCCACCGAGCCCGAACGCGGCCACCAGCGTAGCGGCGAGCAACGCGACCGGGAGGCTCCAGCGCACCACCCGGGCGAGGAGCCGCGACACGGGCTCAGGCTTCGCGGCCGAGGCGACGTGCGGCGCGGTCCCGCTCACGGGCGGACCGCAGCCGCTGGAGCCGCTTGACGAGCATCGGATCGGTGCGGAGCGCAGCCGGGGAGTCGATGAGCGCGTTGAGCTGTTGGTGGTAGCGCGTCGAGGTGAGGCCGAAACGGTCCCGGATCGCCTGTTCCTTGGCGCCGGCGAGGCGCCACCACTGACGCTCGAACTCGAGGATCTCGGCCTCGAGCGGCGTCAGCTCCTCCTGGTTGCCCGGGACGGCGGGAGCGGCGTCCATGGCTTCTCCTAGGGTTAGCGTTGCTGGGGAAAACCCGCGTGAGCGGGTGAGCCCGCACGAATTGCACCGCTGTCATTCCTAGCACGCCCTGAGCCCCGTCGGCCCGGCGCCACGCTGCGCGCACCTCAGGGCCGACTACTTCTCCTGAACTGCCTCTGCGCTGCCGATAAGAGGATTAGCGTCGATCCCAGGAGGTCACAGTGCAGTCAGGTCTTCGTGGCGCGTAACCGCCGTCCGTTCGTCTCGATTATCGCCGTCCTGGTCGGGCTCGTCCTATCCGGGTGTGCCAGCGGCCCGAAGCCCGCCGACAACCCTCCGGTGGCGAGCATCGGAGCCATGGGGGACTCGATCAGCCGGGCCTTCGACGCCTGCACCTTCCTCGCCGACTGCATGGCGGACTCCTGGACAACCGGGAACGACCCCGCGGTCGCCAGCCACTATCAGCGACTCCTGGCGCGGAACCCGGCCATCGCTGGGCGCGCCTACAACGTCGCCAAGGTCGGGGCCTCGTCCGCGGACCTTCCCGACGAGGCGAAGGCGTTGGCGGCCCGGCGACCGGACTACATCACGATGCTGATGGGGTCGAACGACGCCTGCGCCGAAGACGAAACGGAGATGACTTCCCCGGCGGTCTTCCGGGCCCGGGTCGACCAGGCCCTGACGACGATCTACACCGCTCGACCGGACACCCGGATGCTGGTGGCCTCGATCCCGGACATCTACCGGTTGTGGCAGGTCGGGCACTCCAACAGCGTGGCGCAGCTGGTCTGGTCCGCCGGCTTCTGCCGCACGATGCTGGACAACCCGACCTCGACCTCGGCTCCCGATGAGGCGCGGCGCCAGCGCGTCCGGACCCGCGTCATGAGCTTCAACGACCAGCTTGCCGCTGCCTGCGCGCTCCACCCGGGCTGCCGCTACGACGGCGGTGCGGTCTTCGCCTACCCGTTCGCGGTCACCGACCTGAGCCGTTTCGACTTCTTCCACCCGAACGCCGCCGGGCAGCGCAAGCTGTCGGCAATCACCTGGGCGAAGAGCGGCCTGTGAAACTTGCCGGATGTCGGTGCGCGAGTTCGTCGCCCTCGGGACGGCCAGCCAGGTCCCGACCCGCGCCCGCAACCACCATGGAAGCCTGCTGCGGTTCGACGCCGAGGGCATCCTGTTCGATCCCGGCGAGGGCACCCAGCGACAGCTGCTGCACGCCGGCCACAGCGCTGCCGACCTGACCCGGATCTGCATCACCCACCTGCACGGCGACCATTGCCTCGGGCTGCCCGGCGTGATCCAGCGGCTGGGACTCGACGCGGTGACCCGGCCGGTCGACCTCTACTTCCCCGCCACCGGCCTGCCGTACATCGAGCGGCTCCTGCGCGCCTCGCTGTTCCACGCGACCGTCGAGATCCGGCTGCACCCAGTCGAGGAGCCCGGGGTGGTGGACCGCTGGGGCGACCTCACCCTGGAGGCGCACCGGTTGGAGCACGGTCCGGAGACCTATGGTTGGCGGCTGGTCGAGGACGACGGACGCCGGATGCTGCCGGACCGGCTGGCCGATTTCGGGATTGCGGGGCCGGCCGTCGGCGAGCTGCAGCGGAGCGGTCGGCTGCAGGTGGACGGCCGGACGATCGCGCTCGCGGAGGTCAGCGTCCGGCGGCCCGGTCAGCGGGTCGCCTTCGTGATGGACACCCGGCTGTGCGCGGGCGCGGAGGCCCTTGCGGACGGGGCCGACCTGCTCGTGACCGAGTCGACCTTCCTGTCCCGGGACGAGGACCTGGCCACGTCCTACGGACACCTCACCGCGGCCCACGCGGCGAGCCTCGCCCGAAGAGGAGGCTCGCGTCGGCTCGTCCTCACGCACTACTCGCAGCGGTACCCCGACGAGTCGGCCTTCGCGGACGAGGCGCGCGAGGTGTTCGACGACGTGATCGCGGTCCGGGACCTCGACCGGGTCCCGGTACCGCCGCGCCGGTCGCTCAGCCCGTCTGCTCCGTCGGGCGGATGAGCAGCTCGTTCACCGCTGTCCGGCGCGGGCGGGTGACGATGAAGCTGATCCCCTCGGCGATGTCCTCCGCCTCGAGCCGCTCGATCTCGCCGAAACGCTGGGAGATCGTCTCCTGGACTTCCGGTCGGTTGTGCGACGCGAGTTCCGTGGCGACCGCTCCCGGCTCGACGAGCGAGACCCGGACGTGCTTGCCGGTGACCTCCTGCCGGAGCGACTCGGAGAAGGCGTTCACCCCCCACTTCGTGGCGTTGTAGACACCGCTGCCGCTGCGGGCGACCCGGCCCGCGACGCTGGAGATGTTCACCAGGTCGGCGACGCGACGGGGACCGTTCTCGGCGGCGTCGAGCAGGTGTGGGAGTGCGGCGTGCGTCGTGTACATGAGGCCGAGAACGTTCAGCTGGACCATCCGCTGCCACTCCTCGACCGGCGCGTCGACGATCGGGCCGAGCAGCATCATCCCGGCGTTGTTCACGACCGTGTCCAGCCGGCCGAGCTCCTCGACGGCTCGCTGTACGGCGGCCCGGGCCGCGCTCTCATCGGTCACGTCCGCCTCGATCACCAAGGCGCGCCCGCCCCCGTTCTCGATTTGCTTGGCAAGGTCCTCGAGCCGGTCCACCCGTCGGGCGGCCAGCGCCACGGTCGCCCCCTCCGCCGCGAGTGCGAGGGCTGCCGCCGCCCCGATGCCTGAACTTGCGCCTGTCACCAGGGCCACCGTGCCGTCGAGTCGCTCTGCCATTCCGTCCTCTTCCCACCGCTGTCCGGTCCGCTTAACAGCGGATGCCTGCCCGCTCCACCCGGTTTTGCACGGCGACAGCAGCTATGGCGTCGCTTACTCGGTGTCGGTTCGCGCTTGAACCCCGCGTGGTGGGCGACACTGCACGTGCGATGGATGCCGGAGAGATGCGGGACGACAGCCCTGCCGTCGCCCTGACCGACGGGTACGGCACGAGCCGCCTCTCGCCGCTGCTGCCCGGTCTGTTCTGCGTGTCGGCCGACCTGCACAACCACACCCGCTTCTCGGACGGCCGGGGCAACGCGGCCGACGCCTTCGCCTCCATGCGCCGGGCCGGCCTCGACGTCGCGGCCTTGACCGACCATGCCAACCTCGCGTCGCCCATCGGCCGTCCGGGCGGGGTGCCGCTTGCCGGCTGGTTGAACGGCATGGACCGGGAGGCGTGGAAGCAGACCGCGGAGCTTGCGGAAAAGGCCCACGACGAGGGCACCTTCGTCGCCTTCCGGGGCTTCGAGTGGTCGCATCCGTTGCTCGGGCACGTCAACGTGTGGGACAGCCCGGACTTCTGTTCCCCGACGGCGTCCGCACGGGACATGCGCCACCTGTGGGACTGGCTGGAGAGCGTCCAGGCCGACGACTCGCTCGCGAGCTTCAACCACCCCGGGAGCCGGGGAACCGTGCTGCGTTTCGGCGGTTTCCAGTACCGCCAAGCGGTGCATCGCCGACTCGTGGGCCTCGAGATGTTCAACAAGCGGGACGACTATCTGTTCGCCGGCGTCGACGACGGTGCTCGGTCGCCGTTGGTGGAATGCCTGTCGAAGGGCTGGCAGCCCGGACTCCTCGGGGTGACCGACGAGCACGGCAATGACTGGGGGCGGCCGGAGGGGAAGGGCCGCACCGGCCTGTTCGTGACCGAGCTGTCGCGGCGGGCGGTACGCGAAGCGCTCCTGGCCCGCCGGACCTTCGCGACGCGGCTCCGCGGACTTCGGCTCGCGGCGACGCTCGAGGACGTGCCGATGGGCGGGACCGTCCCGGTTCGTACTGGGCGGCGGACCTATCGGATGACGGTCGACCTGGACCTCGGGCCCGGCGCGGGGGGCCTGGAGCTCTCCCTGCAGCTGCTCCGCCCGGGTGCGATCGTCCCGCAGGTGAACGAAGTCGGCCGCATCGTCGTGGGCGACGAGCCCGTGACGGTGCCGGTGGAGCTCGATCCGCGGGACGGCCGCTGGGCGGTGTTGCGGGTTGCCGACCCGGCCGGTCGGGTGGACCCGCGGGCACCTGGGCCGTACCGGACGCTCGGCGCGAGCGTCGCCTACGCCAGCCCCTGGTGGCTGCACGAGGGCGATCTGCCGGTCTGAGTTGTCTGCCAGGCTGCTCGAGTTGCCTGACGTGCCTGTGCGGCCAGCCGGTTTCCGGGTGCCGTTGCCGCCCACCGTCGATCGCGTGCGGCGGCTGATCTCCGGTGGGCGTCGAAAGCGCGTTTTCGGGGGGTAGGAGGGCCTACAAATGCGGTGGTTCGCGCCCACCGCAGATCAGTTGGACCCGCGCACCACGTCCGGCGCTACCGGCGCTGACCGCTCACCAGCGGGACAGCAGGTCCTCCGCCCGAGCCAGGTCGGCCACGACCTCGGCGGCCGGTCGCACCCGGCGCACCGAGCCGACGGACTGCCCGGCATAGACGTGGTCGACGTCGTAGTCCCGGGTGATCCGGGCAGTGGCAAGCTCGGCCTGCGCCTCGGTCGCGTCCGCGAGTTGGTCCTCGCGACCGGTCCAGGTGTCGGTGAACCGGTTGCGGAGGGCCCGCCCGGCGTACGCGTCCGGCCATCCCAGCCGGAACCCGCGGTCGAAGGCGGCGGTGTAGACCGTTCCGGAGTTGTCGGCCGCGAGCAGCCGCCCCTTCGCCGCGTCGGCGATCGTCGACTCCGGACAGGCGAGGAAGGCCGTCCCGACCCAGGCGCCGGCCGCCCCCGCGGCGAGAACCGCGGCGACGCCACGGGCGGTGCTGATGCCGCCGGCGGCGAGCACGAGCGGCGGCTGGGCCAGGTCGCCGAGCAGTTCCAGGGCGTCCTGCAGCAGGGGCAGGGTCGCGACGCTGTTCCGCCCGTGTCCGCCGCCCTCGCCGCCGCGGACGACCAGCACGTCGAACCCGTCGTCCCGGGCGCGCCGCACGTCGTCGAGGTTGCCGACCTGAGTCGCGACGACACAGCCGGCCGTCCGCAGCGGGTCGAGGTAGCGCCGTTCGTCGCCTATCGGCTCGCCGTAGCTGACCGACACAAGGGCCGGTGCCGGGTCGAGCGCCAGCACCGCGTCGAGCTGACCGGTGCTGTCGGGCCTCGACCACGCGAGCAGGCCGACGCCGAACGGTCGGCCCGACGCCGCGGCGGTGGCGCCGTTCCGGGTGATCCAATCGGGGGGCGTGCTGTTCCCGACGCCCAGCATCCCGAGGCCGCCGGCGCCCGATACGGACGCTGCGAGCGCGCCGCCGGACGCTCCCGCCATCGGCGCCGAGACGACGGGCACGGTCAGTCCGAACCGCCGGGTGAGGCCGGTGTCGAGCATGCGGACTCCTAGAGGACGAGCTCGGAGATCGTATGGATCAGCAGCCCGGCCAGGGCACCGACCACGGTGCCGTTGATGCGGATGAACTGCAGGTCCCGGCCGACCTGGAGCTCGATCTTGCGCGATGCCTCCGCCGCGTCCCACCGTTCGACGGTCTCCGAGATCAGCGACGTCACCTCGTCGCGGTAGTTCCGGACGGCGAAGGTCGCGGCGGTCTCGATCCAGCCGTTGACCTTGGATCCCAGGGTGGGGTCCTCCTGCATCCGACGGCCGAGCAACTCCAGCGCCTCCGCTACACGCCGACGGAGCTCGCTGTGCGGGTCCTCGATCGCCTCGACGATCAACTTGCGTCCGGTTGAGAGCACGGTGCTCATCGCCGTGCGGACCTCGGGGTGCTCGAGCAGCCGCTTCTTCAGCTGGTCGGCTCGGTCCATCGTGTACGGGTCGTTGCGGAGGTCGCGGGCGAAGCCGGTGAGGAAGTCGTCGAGAGCGAGGCGCACCCGGTGCTGCGGGTCGTTGCTCACCTCGCGGACGAAGCGGGTCAGCTCGCTGAAGACGCGGCCGGCGATGCGCTCGTCGACGAAGCGAGGGGACCAAGCCGGCGCCTGCTCGGTGACCAGCGCCAGCACCCTCTCGCGGTTGTCGAGCAGCCAGCCGTAGGCCTCGTCCACGCCGAGGTCGACGAGTCGATGGTGCGTGCCGTCCGCGACGATCTCCTCGAGGAGCTTGCCGGCCGGAGGGCCCCACGGCCGGTCGACGATCCGGCTGACAATGGTCTGCTCCAGCACCGACTGCACGGCGTCGTCGCGCAGCACGGCGACCGCGGCCCGGGCGAGGTTCGCGAGCTCGGCGGTCACCCGGGCGGCGTGGGTGGGGATGCGCAGCCAGCTCCCGAGCCGGGACGCGATCCCGACGGCAGCGATCTTGGAGGCGACGACCTCTTCGGAGAGGAAGTTCGAGGAGACGAACGACTGCAGGCTGCGGCCGAGCGCGTCCTTCCGGGTCTGTATCAGCGCGGTATGCGGGATCGGCAGGCCGAGCGGATGCCGGAACAGCGCGGTGACCGCGAACCAGTCGGCGAGTGCCCCGACCATCGCGGCCTCCGCCGCGGTCGCGACGTAGCCGATCCATCCGGGGCCGCCGGAGTGTTGCCAGCGGGTCGCTCCGGCGTAGACGAGGACGGCGACCACGAGCAGACCGGTGGCGATCGTCTTCATCCGACGCAGGTCGCGCCGCTTCTGCTCGTCGGTCGCCATGGTCACCACAGGGGCAACTGCTCGACCGCGCCGGGCAGCGGTTCGACCGGTGCCGGCTCGATGGCGGCTGCCTCGGTGGGGGCTGCCTCGATGAGGGCCGGCCCGGTGTTGCGGACGTAATTGATGGCGGCGGAGACCGGCTGCACGACCATCAGCCGGGGCGAGGCCGTTCGCAGGGCGTTCAGAAGGCCGTCGGCGTCGCTCCCCGGATCGAGCCAGTCCGACCACAGCTCCGGCGGCACCACGAGCGGGGCTCGTTCGTGCAGCCATGCCAGCGGCGCGGGAGCGGGACCGGTGAGAATGGCACAGCTGAGCGACGCGTCACCGGCGGGCGAGTACCAGCGTTCGTACAGGCCGGCGAAGGCGAGGATCCCGCCGTCCGCGGGGCGAACGAGCTGCGGCCGCCGGGTGCCGTCGGGGTCCCGGACCCACTCGTACCATCCGTCGGCCGGGAGCAGCGCTCGTCGGGCCCGGGCCGCCCGTCGGAACGACGGTTTCTCCAACACGGTCTCGACCCGGGCGTTGATCCGCCGGGCGGCCGTGGCGGGGTCGGCCCAGGCGGGCACCAGGCCCCACGTCAGCAGGTCCAGTTGGCGGCTGCCGGGCTCGGGGCCGGGGAGGACCGCCGGTACCGGGTCCGTGGGGGCGAGCCCGAAGCGCCGGGAATGCAGCAGGTCCGCGCGCGCCACGCGGATCGCGCCGGATTGGTCGGGGCTGGGCCGGTCGGGGCTGGGCCGGTTGGCGTCGGGCCGGTCGGCCTTCGTGTGGTCGACGTCGAAGGGGTTCGCCCCGAGCAGCACGCTCAGGTCGGCGAGATCCCCAGCGGAGACGTAGCGGCCGCACACACCCCCATTCTGCGGGGAACAGCGGCGAAGAGTCCCACCTCACGGCCGCCGGCCGGCGGGACAAGATCGCTTTCGGATACAGTGAGTCGAAGTAGTGGTGATTACACGCCGCTCCTGCAGCGGGCCAGTTCGCCCGCGCGGTCGCTTTCCTCCGCCCGACCGAGGCCCGTCGATGTCGACGTGAGTCTTCGGATCCGGTAGCGCTGCTGGTTCTCGCGGCCATCGACGAAGTCAGGGTTTTCTATGTCTCGCCCCAGTGGCGCTCCTCGCCGTGCTCCGGCACGGTCGTCCAATAATTCCACCCGGTCCCCGCGCCCGGCCGCCAAGGCTGTGGTGTCCGAGCTCGAGACCGCTATCGAGCGTTCCGCCGCACTTCCCTCCCCCGAGCCGACCCCGTTCGGTGAGCTCGGCCTCCCGCCGAAGCTCGTCGATGCGCTCGCCCGCACCGGTCTGACGACCGCGTTCGAGATCCAGGCCCGGGTACTCCCCGACGCGCTGGCCGGTCGCACGCTGCTCGGCCGAGCCCGCACCGGTTCCGGCAAGACCATCGCCTTCGGCCTGCCGGTGCTGACCCGCCTCGCCGAGAGCGACTTCCGACGTCGCCCCACCGTGATTCGCGGTCTCATTCTCGTCCCGACCCGCGAGCTCGCGGGCCAGGTGGTCGAGGTGATCGAGCCGCTCGGCCGCGCGCTCGGCCTCAAGACCCTGGCGATCTACGGCGGTGCCTCCATGGGCCGGCAGATCGACGCCCTCCGCCGCGGTGTCGATGTCGTCGTCGCCACCCCCGGGCGCCTGATCGACCTGATCGAGCGCGGGGCCGCCACGCTGAACGCGGTCGAGGTGACCGTGCTCGACGAGGCTGACCATCTCGCGGACCTCGGCTTCATGCCGGCCGTGACGAAGCTGCTTGACCAGACGCCGTCGAACGGCCAGCGGCTGCTGTTCTCCGCCACCCTCGACCGCGATGTCGACTCGCTCATCCGTCGCTACCTGCCCGACCCGGTCGTGCACGCGGTGGCCGACGAGACCCCCACGGGCCAGGTGGACCACCGGTCGGTGCCGGTGCGGTTCGGCGACAAGGTCGGGGTCACGGCGGCGCTCGCCGGTGCCCCGGGCCGCACGTTGGTCTTCGTACGGACGAAGCACGGTGCCGACCGGCTTGCCAAGCAGCTGTCCCGCGTCGGCGTACCCGCTGCGGCCATCCACGGCGACCTTCGGCAGAGCCAGCGCGAGCGGGCCCTCGACGGGTTCACCCGCGGACGCGTCCCGGTGCTCGTCGCGACCGACGTCGCTGCACGAGGAATCCACGTGGACGCGGTCGAGCGGGTGCTGCACTTCGATCCGGCCAACGACGCGAAGACACACCTGCACCGTTCCGGCCGAACCGGGCGCGCGGGCGCCGACGGCACCGTCGTCACGCTCGTCCTGCCCGACCAGTCCCGCGACGTGGAGCGCATGCACCGCGACGCCGGGACGCCGAGCACCGTCCTCGACGTGGCCCCGCGTGACATGACGGCGGTCCAGGTCTCGACGCCGGCCCCCGCGCCGGCCCGGGTGCCGGCCAGCCAGCCGACCAGCGCGAACCGACCTCGTCGTGGGGGCGAAGGGCAGTCCCGCGGTTCCTACGCCTCGGGCCGCCGCTCCGGCACCCGCCCGCAGGGCTCTGCGGCACACGGTCGCCGCGGCGAGAACGCCGCCTGACCCCTCCTCAAGCGGAACTGCTGGGACGGCCCGGATCGACAGCCCGTTCCGAGACCTGCGCGATGCGTTCGCGTAGGTCTCGGAGCGGCACCGGGCGCTCAACAGATAGCCCTGCGCGTCGCCGCAGCGCATGACCACGTCGTCGGCCCGCGGCCCGTCGTCCAGACGTAGGCTTCCACCAGCGTAAACCCAGCCCGCTTAGCTCAGTAGGCCAGAGCAGCCGCCTTGTAAGCGGCAGGTCGTCGGTTCGATTCCGACAGCGGGCTCAACGCTTAATGCGGCGTGCCGGGCCCCACCGCGACGTCGGACGGGATGCCGGACGGGTCGCCCTCGGTCGGGTCCCCGTCTATCGAATTGCTGTCTGCCGAATTGCCGTCTGCCGAATCGCGGCCGGCCGACCGGTCCTCGTCCGCGCGGGCCTGAAGGCCGGACTGTGTCCGCAGCGGCAACTCGGGCAGCAGCGCCGTGGTGACGAGTCCGATCGTCAACACTCCCGCGGCCAGCAGGAAGATCAGGTCCATCGAGTCGGAGAACCCGCTCTTGAACGGTGCCGCGAGCCGAGGATCCAGATTGTTGATGAACGAGGTGTCCTCGAGGGCCCCACTGGCCCCGTTCTTGCTCGGCGCCTGGTCCGGGTGCTCGACGAGGGCTTGCTGGAAGGCCGGGGTCCGGGTCGCCGTACGGACCTCGCTTGCGATGCTTCCGGTCAGCGTGCTGAACAGCACCGACAGGAAGACCGCGGTACCGATCGTGCCGCCCATCTGCCGGAAGAAGGTGACCGACGAGGTCGCGACCCCCATCTGCCGCGCCGGCACGGCGTTCTGCACCGCCAGGATGATCGGCTGCATGTTGAAGCCGAGTCCGACCCCGAACAGCAGCATCACGAGCATCGTTCGCCACAGCGGCGTCTCGGCTCCGACCAGCGAGAACAGCAGCAGCGCGACGACCATGAAGGCCGTGCCCATCACTGGGAACCGCTTGTAGCGACCTGTTCGGGCGATCACCTGACCGGACAGGGTGGCGCCGGACATGATGCCGAGCACCAGCGGGAGCAGCTGGAGGCCGCCGACCGTCGGCGTCGAGCCCTTGACGATCTGCAGGTACTGCGGCAGGAGCGCCAGTGCGCCGAACATCCCCATGCCGACGATCAGGCTGGATGCCGACCCGACGGCGAAGGTGCGGTCGCGCATCATGCGGAGCGGGAGCAGGGCCTCGTCCTCATAGGCGCGTTCGATCAGGATGAACCCGATCAGCCCGACCAGCCCGATCGCGTAGCAGGCCAGGGCGCCTCCGGAACCCCAGCCCCAGGTCCGTCCCTGTTCGGCCACGGTCAGCAGCGGCACGAGGCACACGACGAGGGCCAGGGCGCCGGGCCAGTCGATCCGGTGGTGGCGGCGCTCTTCGTGCGGCAGGTGCAGGACCTTGGTGACGACGACGAGGGCCGCGAAGCCGATCGGGATGTTGAGGTAGAAGATCCACCGCCAGCCGGCGACCCCTCCGATGGTCGAGGTTCCGGCGAGCAGGCCCCCGACGACGGGTCCGAGGACGCTGGACGTTCCGAAGACGGCGAGGAAGTAGCCCTGGTACTTGGACCGCTCCCGGGGCGGAACGATGTCGCCGATGATCGCCAGCGCCATGGAGAACAGGCCGCCGGCCCCCAGCCCCTGCACGGCGCGGAAGGCCGCGAGCTGGTACATCGACTGGGACAGCCCACACAGCGCCGAGCCGAACAGGAAGATCACGATCGCCGTGAGGAAGCAAGGCTTGCGGCCGTAGAGGTCGGAGAGCTTGCCGTAGAGCGGCGTCGAGATCGTGGACGTGATGAGGAACGCCGTCGTGGCCCAAGCCTGCAAGGAGAAGCCCTGCAGGTCATCCGCGATGGTGCGGATCGAGGTCGCGACGATGGTCTGATCGAGCGCCGCGAGGAACATCCCGAGCATCAGACCCGAGAGGATCGCGAGGATCTGACGGTGGCTGAAGGTGCCCGACTCCCCGGCCGCTGTCTGGGCCGCCACGCGCGAGGCGCCCGGGGTGGTCGTGTCCGTCATGTAGCTGTCTCCCACTTCTGCCACAGGCGCGTCGCCTCCCGCGCGGCTATGCCCAGCGCGGAGCACACGTACCGCATCGGTCGGGACGCGTGATCCGAGAACTCGGCAGGGATCCGATACTTCCGGTCTAATCGAATGATTAGTTGACGACAGGTACGTGACTCGGAACGATCACGGAGGTCTCTTATGGCGTCGGACCTGAACGATGGCTTCGACGCAGGACCGATCAGCGATGCGGATCCGAGCCCGGGTTCGCGGGTCTCGTTGATCCCGACCGAGCAGCCGGCACCCGCCCTTGCCGCGACCCTGCACAGCTGGCTCGCCTCGCCGGGTGGGCTGGCGATCACCGCCGACGTCCGAGTGGACCGCGCAGCGCTGGACCTGCTCGCCGGGGCATCGGTGTGGGCCACCTTCCGCACCGATGACGGCGGTCAGCTGGTCGTGGCCGCCCTGGCCCGACCGTCATCAGGATCCGACGAGCTCCTCGAACTCACCGGTGTCGCGATGCTCGCTCGCGAATTACGCCGGGAGACCGTTCGGGCGGCGCTGCGCCACGAGGTCCGGCTGCTGACCGGCGACGACGAACACCCGGCCACCACGCTCGACCTGTCCAGCGGCGGGTGCCGGGTTCAGGTCGCCGAGCCCGGGGCCTTCGACGTCGGCAACGTCGTCGACGTGGAGCTGGATCTCGCCGGCGCCGGACCGGTGACCGCGTCCGGCCAGGTGGTGCGGAGCGATCCGGTCGCGCACGAGGTCGCCGTTCGCTTCATTGACTTGACCGAGTCCGCCGAAGCGGCCCTCGACGCGCTGGTCTATCGCACGATCACCCCGGGAGCTGCCCGGTGATGCGCTCGAAGACCTCGTCCTCGGCCCCGTCGGCGTCCACCTCGACGAGCAGACCCTTCTTGCGGTAGTGATCCAGCAGCGGGCTGGTCGATTCGTCGAACACCCGCAGCCGGTTGCGGACGGTCTCGTCGTCGTCGTCGTCGCGGTCCTCCGTCTCGGAGCGCTTCGCCAAGCGCCCGACGACGACGTCGGAGGGAACCTGCAGGTAGACGGCGGCGTCGAGGGAAGTACTGGCGTCGTCGAGGATCTGCTCGAGCTCCTCGGCCTGGGGCACGGTGCGCGGGAAGCCGTCCAGGAGGAACCCGTCGGCGACGTCCGACTCGGACAGCCGCTGCCGGGCCATCGAGACGACCACGTCGTCCGGCACCAGGTCCCCCGCGTCCATGTGCTCCGCAGCGGCGCGACCGAGGTCGGTCCCGCGCTCCTTGTGCTCCGAGAACACCTCGCCGAAGGAGATCGTCGGTACGCCGTAGCGGTCGGACAGCCGCGCAGCCTGCGTACCCTTACCGCTTCCCGGCGGCCCGATCAGGACGAATCTCACGCAGACTCCTCGCTCTCCGGCCGCCGACGCGTTGTCCGGGCGGCCCGGAATGTGTTCTGCCCCCCGCGCCGGAGCCCATGCCGCCAGTGGTGGGCAGACAGTGCCCGCCGCCACGGACTGAGGGCGAGCCGTGCGGGCATCAGGAGAGCATGCGGTCCTTCACGCGCGAACACTCCTACGCCGCTCCGGCGGCGGATGTCCTCCTGCTCTGGCGGGATCCGGAATTCCTCGCCGCCGTCGGCGCGAAGTTCGGCGGTGTGGGCACCGCCGAGATCGAGCAGGTGGGGGACCGCGTCCGGGTGACGACGCGCCGAGAGCTGCCCATGGACAAGCTTCCCTCGTTCGTCCGGCGCTTCATCCAGAGCGGACTCCTCGAGCAGCGCGACGATTGGCCGGCCGACCCCACCCCTCCCGCCGACGGGGGCCCGATCGAGGGCGCCTGGGAGGTCAGCGGGAAGATGCCGGCGACGATGTCCGGACGGCAGTCCATCGAGGTCGGCGGGGATGGGTGCGTGGTCACCGTGGCGGGGTCGGTCAACGTCTCCGCACCGCTGGTCGCGGGGAAGATCGAGGAGCTCATCTCGCGCGAGATCACCAAGCTGATCGGGGCTCAGCAGGAATTCGTGGCCGACTGGCTGGCCGGGCGGGCCAAGCAGGCAGATCCGGCCTGAACTTCGGCCGGTCTATGTCTCAGCCGGCCTGAACTTCGGCCGGTCTACATCTCAGCCGGCCTCGGCGGCCGCGCGGCGGCTCAGGTGTACCGACAGTTTGCGCTTGATCCGCTGCAGCGCGTTGTCGATCGACTTCGTCTGGCGCTGCAGCGAGTCGGCGATCTCGGCGTAGGACTTGCCGTCGACGTGCATGCGCAGGACCTCGACCTCGAGATCCGACAGCTCCCGATCCAGGTAGCTCTGCAGGGCCCGGACGCGCTCGCCGCTGACGACCTGCTCGACCGGATCGGCCATGGCACCGGCCGGCAGGACGTCGCCGAGCGAACGCTCGCCGTCGTCCTCGTTGCCGATGGGACGGGAGAACGAGACGTAGGTGTTGAGCGGCCCGTGCTTGTGCCGGGTCGCCCCCTTCACCGCGGTGATGAGCTGCCGCTGGATGCACATGTCGGCGAAGCCCCGGAAGTGCGTCTGGCGACCGGCATCGAAGTCGCGGATCGCCTTGAACAGGCCGATCATCGCTTCCTGCAGCACGTCGTCCATGTCCGCACCGAGCAAGAAGAAGGACCGGGCCCGGGCCCGGAGGAACGGCCGGTAGCGGGCGATCAGCTCCGACGACGCCGCGCCGTCGCCGGCGCGGGCGGCGACGGCGAGATCCTCGTCGCTCGACGTCATGGGGGCTCCTCGTGCCGGGTGAGAGCGGGCGGCTGCTCCGTGGGGGGTCTGACCCGGGATACGTCGTTCAACGAGGCACGAGCGGGGCGGTTACGCTTCCCGCTCGGACCTGCGCCGTTCAGACCGGCGCCGTTCAGACGGGCTCACCGCGCTAGCGGCGCCGGCGAGCCACCTCGGCCAAGGCGATGCCGGCGGCCACGCCCGCGTTCAGCGATTCGACCGCCCCGGTGATCGGGATGCGCATGCGCAGGTCGCACTGCTCGCCCACGAGCCGGGAGAGGCCCTTGCCCTCGGATCCGATGACCAGCACGAGCGGGTCGCGGGCCAGAGCAAGGTCGTCGGTGTCGATCTCGCCGTCGGCGGCCAGCCCGACCACGAACAGCCCGTCCGCGCGGTAGGCCTGCAGCGCTCGGACGAGGTTCGTGGCCCGCGCGACGCGGAGCCGCGCGAGCGCGCCCGCCGAGGACTTCCACGCTCCCGCGGTGACTCCGGCGGCGCGGCGTTCGGGAACGAGGACGCCGTGGGCGCCGAGAGCCGCGGCGGAGCGGACCACGGAGCCCAGGTTGCGGGGGTCGGTGATCCCGTCCAGGGCCACGAGCAGCGGCTTCTCCGTGCTCGGGACGCCGGCGAGCAGGTCCTCGGGGTGGGCGTAGTCGTAGGGCGGGACGACGAGGGCAACGCCCTGATGCGGCGCTCCGGCGGTGCGGCGGTCCAGCTCGGACCGCGTGACGTCGGCGATCGGCACCCCCCGCCGCTCGGCCAACTTCGCCGCTTCGACGGTGCGGGGGTCGTTCTCGGTGCCGAGCGCGCGGAGCAGCGCGATCCCCGGCACTCGGGCGCGCAGCGCCTCGACGACGCTGTTACGGCCGATGACCAGTTCCTCGGCAACCTCGCCGGATCGGCGGGAACTGCGTGTCGGAGCCGCCGACCCGGGTGCGGGTGCCGGCTCGTCGCGACGGGCTGCCCGCGCGGCCTTGCGCCGGGCCGGGTGTCCCGGTCGCATTTCCGCCTTCGGCGTCGGGCCCTTGCCGGTCAGCTTGCGTCGGCCGTGGCCGCCGGTTCCCTTGCTCGAGCCGGGCATCAGGTCAACCTCCAGCGCTGGCCACCCGCGGTGTCGTCGACGTGCACGCCGGCCTCGGCGAGCCGGTCGCGGATGGCGTCCGACGTGCCGTAGTCCTTCGCGTCCCGGGCTTTGCGCCGCTGCTCCAGCGCGATCGCGACCGCGGTTTCCAAGGCGGGCATCAGGTCGGCACCAGGATCCGGCCACTGGGAGACCGGATCCAGGCCCAGCACGGCCAGCATCCGCCGGACCACGCCCACCCACGCGGGACGGTCGGCGTCGTCGGCCTTGTTACCGGCGGACACCGCGGAGAACACCACGGCGAGTGCGCGGGGTACTGCGAGGTCGTCGTCCATCGCGGCGGCGAAGTCTTCCCACACCCCGGCCGGCTCGTCCAACCCCGGCAGCGTCTCAACGCTGCGGCAGAAGGTCTCCAGCCGCTCGTAGGTGGCGGCAGCCTCACGCAGCGCCTCGGCGCTGTACTCGAGCGTCGAGCGGTAGTGCGCGGCGGCGAGGTAATAGCGGAGCACGGGCGGCCGGACGGTGCCGAGCGCATCGTCGGCCCGGAAGAAGTTGCCGAGCGACTTCGACATCTTCTCGCCGCGGGTGGTCAGCAGCCCGCCGTGCATCCAGTGCTGCGCCATGTCGCCAGGTGTCCCGGCCGGGCAGAAGCTCGTCACCGTCTGAGCTCGTTCGTTCTCGTGGTGGGGAAAGACGAGGTCCAGACCGCCGCCGTGGATGTCGAAGCGCTCGCCGAGGTACTTGGCCGCCATCGCGCTGCACTCGAGGTGCCAGCCGGGACGGCCCGGACCCCACGGCGTCTCCCAGGTCGGTTCCCCCGGTTTGGCGGCCTTCCACAGCGCGAAGTCGCGGGGGTCCCGCTTGCCTTCGTCGTTTTCGGGCGATGGCTGGACCGCGTCGAGCCGCTGGCCGGACAAGGCGCCGTAGTCGTCGTAGGAGCGGACCGAGAACCAGACGTTGCCGCCAGCCGCGTAAGCGTGCCCGGAGTCGATCAACCGGGAGATCATCGCCACCATCTCCGGGACGTGGCCGGTGGCCCGGGGCTCGACGGTGGGGGCGAGGACGCCCAGGGCGTCGTAGGCGGAGTTGAACGCCCGAGTGAAGCGCTCGGCGAGCGCCCAGACGGTCACGCCCTCCTCCGCAGCGTTGATGATGATCTTGTCGTCGATGTCGGTGACGTTCCGGACCAGCGTGACCTCGTAGCCGGAGATGGTCAGCCAGCGCCGCAACACGTCGAACGCGACCGCGACCCGCAGGTGCCCGACGTGTGGCACACCCTGCACGGTGGGGCCGCAGACGTAGATGCCCACCTGGCCGGCAGTGAGCGGCTGAAAGGTCGAGACGACTCGGCGTCTCGTGTCGTAGAGCTGTAATCCCACGTCAGCAGCCTACGGACCGAGAGAAACGACCAGAGCGGTAGCGATGGCGGCGAGACCTTCGCCGCGCCCGGTCAGCCCCAGTCCGTCGGTGGTGGTGGCGCTCACCGAGACCGGGGCGCCGACCGTCGTGGACAGCACGGCTTCGGCTTCCGCGCGCCGCGGGCCCAGTCGGGGACGGTTGCCGATCACCTGGATCGCGACGTTGCCGACCTGCCAGCCGGCGCCGGCCAGGCGGCGCACCGTCTCGGCGAGCAGCTGCGTCCCGGCGGCATCGGACCAGCGGGGATCAGCGGTGCCGAACACCGCGCCGAGGTCGCCGAGCCCGGCGGCGGACAGCAGGGCGTCGCAGGCCGCGTGGGCGGCGACGTCCCCGTCGGAGTGCCCGGCCAGACCGGTCTCGCCGGGCCAGGACAGGCCGGCGACGTGGCACGGCCGTCCCGGCTCGAAGGGATGGACGTCGGTGCCGATCCCGACCCGGACGCTGGTCATCGCCGTGCCCTGGGCTTCGCTGCCAGCGGTGCCGCTGCCGCGAGCAGCGCCTCGGCCCGACCGAGATCAGCCGGGCGCGTCACCTTGAACGCGTCCTCGTGCCCAGGAATGACCAGCACCGGCTCTCCCAGCAGCTCGACCAACCCGGCGTCGTCGGTCGCGGGGTGAGCCCCGCGATCATGCCGATGGGCCGCTTCGAGCACGTCCCGGCGGAAGCCCTGTGGGGTCTGGATCGCCCGCAGCGTGTCCCGGCGCGGGGTTTCGAGAACCCGTCCGGCGAGGTCGACCCGCTTGATGGTGTCCACGACCGGCAGGCCGGGGACGACCGCGGGGGCACCGGCGAGCACCGCCTCGGCGACCGCGTCGACCAGCGAGGGCGGGGCGAACGGTCGAGCGGCGTCGTGGACCAGGACGACGTGGACGTCGACGGGCAGCGCGGCGAGGGCTGCCGCGACGGATGCCTGTCGATCCGCACCGCCCGCCACCGTGCGGACACCGAGTTCGGCGGCGAGGCGGTCCTGCTCGCCCGGCGGCACGGCGACCACGACGAGGTCGACGGTGCGCGCCCGATGCAGCCGATCGACCGCGTGCTGGAGCAGCGTGCGCCCGGCGATCAGCCGGAGCGCCTTGGGACCGCCGGCCCCGAGCCGCTCACCGCGACCCGCCGCCGGAACGACGACAGCGACCGTCATCGAGAGATCTCGATCGACGATCGCTGTCGGCGGTATCGCTGTCAGAACTGTGAAGAACGGTCAGCCGGCGAGGACCTCGTCGAGCATCGTCTCGGCCTTGTCCTCGTTCGTGCCCTCGGCGAGCGCGAGCTCGCTCACGAGGATCTGCCGCGCCTTGGAGAGCATGCGCTTCTCCCCAGCTGATAGTCCGCGCTCGCGGTCGCGGCGCCACAGGTCGCGGACGACCTCGGCCACCTTGTTCACGTCGCCGGACGCCAGCTTCTCGAGGTTCGCCTTGTAGCGGCGGGACCAGTTGGTCGGCTCTTCGGTGTGCGGGGCCCGGAGAACCTCGAACACCTTCTCCAGCCCGTCCTGGCCGACGACGTCGCGGACACCGACCATCTCGACGTTGTCCGCCGGCACCCGCACCGTGAGGTCGCCCTGAGCGACCTTGAGGACGAGGTAGGTCCGGTCGACTCCCTTGATCTTGCGCGTCTCGATTGCCTCGATGTGCGCTGCCCCGTGATGCGGGTATACGACCGTCTCACCGACAGTGAACGCCATGAGTGTGTTGCCCCTTCCGCCGTGACCAGGATAACACGGAGACATCTTTGCAGGTCAGGGGCTTGACAAAGTGCCAGAAATGCACTCCACCAAAATGTTCCCCGGACGCATGGCCCGCATGCTGCCGTCTCACCTCTAGGCTACGTGCCCCACCGAGCAAGCCCGCCGAGAAGCACCCGTTCGGCCCAGTTCGGCCCGCTCAGCGCTAGCCCATCCGGCCGTCCCGATGCACGATGGGGGAGTGGGTCTGCTCCCCCCTCCGCCTCCTGACGACGAGGACCGTTCCCGGTCCCTCGCCGAGGGTTCCCGCGGGACCGATCGGCCGCCGGTCACCGAGTCGGAGATCCTGCGCATCTCGGTGCCGGACGACCTCCGGGATCTCGAGGACGAGGTCCGCGCGATCCAGGCCGAGTTGGGCATCGACCCGGCGCTCGTCGACCCGCTGACCGGACGACGGGCCCGCTTCGCCGCCTGGCTCCGACGTCGGGCCGGCCGGAACCGCCCCGCTTCTCCGGCGTCGCCGGGACTCGGCCGCTCGCTGCTGGTGGGACCGGTCGTCGCGATGACCCTGCTGGTGATCGCGGGCTTCGTGGCGTTACTGCCGTCGACCGGTACCGCGCCCACCCGGGCCGCCCCGGCTCCGGCCCCGCTGGCGGCACCGACGCAGCCGCCCGGGACGGTCGGCGGGCTGTTGCCGGACGTCGGGCTCGAGTCGGCCACCGGTGTCGTCCCCGCCCGGAGCCTCCGTCCCGCGGTCGTGATGCTGGTGCCGAGCGGCTGCAACTGCCCGACGCTGGTGCACGACCTGGTGGGACAGGTGGAGGAGTACCCGGGGATCTCGTCCGCCCTGGTCGGCTCGGGAGATCCGGGTGTGGCCGAACTCGCCGTGCAGCGCGACGGCGGCAACGGCCGCCTGCCCGCCCTCGTCGACCGCACCGGTGCGCTCGCTCGCACCTATCACGGCGGCCCCCCGGGATCCGTGCCCACCGTGCTCGTCGTGGCCGCAGACGGCACCTTGACGGCGCCGCCGCTGGCCTTCACCGCCGACACCCGACTCGAGGCCGATCTGCTGCCGCTCGGTCAGCTCCGCGCCTGACGCGGCAGGACCAGCAGGAGCCGTAGGTCGACCAACGCGTGCACCAGCACGGGGAGCAGCAGGCTGCCGGTGAGCACGTACAGGCCGGACAGCCAGTAGCCGGCCAGCCCGGTCAGCAGGATCCCGACCAGCCCCTGGTAGCTGTGGGCCAGCCCGAACAGGACGGCGGCCAGCAGCATCGCCAGCCCGAGCGGGAGCGGGACGATCTCGGTCAGGTACAGCAGCAGGAAGCCTCGGAAGAGGACCTCTTCCGCGATCCCGGCGGTCACGGCAACCGCGACGAACATCCGCCGCTCCTCGGCGGTCACCGGGAGCAGAGCAGCGACCGGCGCCAAGACGCGCCGGCGGGCGGGTCCCCAGAAGCGGAGCAGCAGCGCCAGTCCGGCACCGAGGGCGACGAGGAGCACCAGCCCCGGCAGGAGCTGGGGCAGCAACCGGGTGCTGGGGGTCAGGCCGAGGTCGGCCAACGGAACCCCGGCGGCCACCAGGACGGCAAGCGCCACCCCCACCATCAGCCACTGGCGAGTGATGCTCGACCGGTAGGCCAGCAGTCGGAGCTCCGGCTGCTCCGGTGCGCCGCGCTGCAGCGCGCGGTAGCGCGTCCGGCCGACGACGGGCAGCACCAGGGCCAGGTACGCGACCAGCACGGTGGACGGCAGGAAGCCGAGCACGCCGAAGGTCACGCTTGGGTACTGCCCCGGTCGGAACGTGACACGCTCGCGCGGTGGTGGACGGACCTGCTATGCGGCGACGGACGGGTCCCGCGGGTCTGATCGCCCTGCTGCGGTCGAGTCATCCGGAACCGGTGATCGCCGTAACCGCGGTGGCGAGCGCCCTGGCCGCATCGGCCGGTCGTTCGGCGCCCGGCGTGGTCGCCACCGGCACTGCGGTGCTGGCCGGCCAGCTGTCCGTCGGCTGGTGCAACGACGCGGTGGACGCGGACCGCGACCGGCGCAGCGGTCGGCGGGACAAGCCGATCGCCCGCGGGGAGATCGGTGCCGCCACGGTCCGGCTGGCCGCCGTCGTCGCGCTCGTCGCCTGCGTCCCGCTCTCGCTGCTCTCCGGCTGGCGGGCGGCGGTCGCCCACCTGGTCGCCGTGCTGCTCGCCTGGGGCTACGACCTCGGGTTGAAGTCGACCGTCGTCTCCGTCCTGCCCTATGCCGTCGCCTTTGGCCTGCTCCCGGCGTTCGTGACGCTCGGGTTGCCGGGCGCGCCCGCTCCGCCGTGGTGGGCGACGTGCGCCGGTGCACTGCTCGGGGCCGGGGCGCACTTCGCGAACGTGCTGCCGGACCTCGACGACGACGTGGCGACCGGGGTGCGTGGACTGCCGCACCGGCTGGGGCCCTCGGTCTCAGCGGCGGCCGCCGCCGGGTTTCTCGTTCTCGCCAGCGCCGCCCTGGTCCTCGGACCCGGCCGGGGCGGAACCCCGGGGGAGCCGGCCTCGGCGCCGGTGGTCGCGGCGGCCGGGCTGCTCGTCGGCGGCATCGTCCTGGCCGGCTTCCTGCTGGGTCGGCGGCCGGGCTCGCGCGCCGTCTTTCGTGCGGCGCTCGTCGTCGCCGTGCTCGACGTCCTGCTGCTGCTGGCCCGGGGCAGCGCATTGGGGTGAGCCCGCGATGCGCGGCACACCGGACCCCCGGTCCGGCGCGATGTCCAGCACAATAGGGGGGTGTCCCGTCCTGTCCCCGCAGCTCGGCCCAGGCGGCTCGTCCTGGTTCTGTTCGGGCTCGTGCTGGGGCTGCTGGCCACCGCCTGCGGGGGCGCGCCCGAGCGCGTCTCGTCGCTGTCCGCGCCGGACGCGTCCGGCCTGCGCGGGGCGCGCCCGGATGCGCCGTATCCACGGCCGAGCTTCGCGCTGACCGACACCAACGGCGCGAGCTACGACTTCGCCGCGCGGACCGCCGGCCGACCGACGATCCTGTTCTTCGGCTACACCATGTGTCCGGACGAGTGCCCGACCGCGATGGCCGATGTGGCGAGTGCCCTGCGCAAGTCGCCCGACCTGCGCGGGAGGGTCTCGGTCGTGTTCGTCACCACCGACCCGAAGCGGGACACCGACTCGGTGATGCGGCGGTGGCTGGACCGGTTCGACCCATCGTTCGTCGGTCTCACCGGGTCGCCGGCCCAACTGACCGCGGCGCAGCAGGCCGCGCACATCCCGCCCGCCACCGAGACTCCCGGCAGTTCCGGTGGGTATGAGGTGACGCACAGCTCGTTGCTGCTCGGCTACGACGCCAACGACCGCGCCCGCGTCGTCTACCCTCCGGGCAGCAGAGTCTCCGACATCGCTTCCGACCTCCATCTGCTCGCTGAGAAGGATCCGCCCACGTGAGCGCAGCCGGTTCCCGCACCTCCGTCCTCGACGCCCCGACCGTCCGCGCTTCCGGACGTCCGGGCGCCTCGCGGTCCCGCCGTTGGGCCGTGGCCGCCGTCGCGGCGGTGGCGCTGCTGCCGCTGGCCGGCTGCGCCGCTGGCGTTCGCGCAGAGACGTCGCGGGAGCGACCGACCGTCGACGGCATCGGCGGCGCGATCGGCACGCTGACGATCCGTAACGCCTACATCGGCGGACCGGCCGAGGTCGGCGGCAGCGCCCCCCTGCTGCTATCGGTGTTCAACGGTGGGACCGAACCGGACCGGCTGGTCAGCGTGTCCGCGCCGGACGCGGGCTCGGTGACGCTCCCCGCCGACACGACGTTGGCGCCGGGTGGGCAGCAGCTGTTCTATACCGCCGACCGCACCCCGCGGCTGACCGGTCTCACCTCTCGGGTGCGGCTGGGCGAGATCGTGCCGGTGGTCCTCGCCTTCGAGCGGGCGGGCGAGCTGCGCATGACGCTGCCCGTGTCGCCGGCGCCGACGGGTCTGCTGGCGGCACCGTCCTCGGCGGGCGCCACGCCGTCCGCCACCGCAACGCCGGCCGTCCCGTCGGCCCCGTCCCAAGGCACTCCGGCGTCTCCCTCGGCCAGCCCGTCGGCATCGATCGCGCCCTGACCCCAAGCTCTTCCGCCCCGAGCCCGGGGCCCGGAGTCCACGACCCGGGGATTGTCGGACCCACGGCCTAGCCTTCGGTTCATGCCACGGACACCTGCGGTCTCCTACCGCTGCGGCGATTGCGGGAACGAGACGGCGAAGTGGCACGGGCGGTGCTCCGCGTGCAACGCCTGGGGCAGCGTCGAAGAGGTCGCCCGGCCGACGGCAGCGCCGGGAAGGGTCGCACGGCCAGGTACGGCGCGGCCCGCCGTGGTCCGGCCGATAGCCGAGGTAGACGGCGCGGAGGCGACGGCGGTCGGCACCGGGCTCACCGAACTCGACCGGGTGCTCGGCGGCGGTCTGGTTCCGGGCTCCGTCGTGCTCGTGGCCGGTGAGCCGGGTGTCGGCAAATCCACCCTGTTGCTCGCGGCCGCCGCCCGCCTCGCCGGCACCGGCTCGCGGGTGCTGCTCGTGACCGGGGAGGAGTCCCCGGCGCAGGTCCGCAACCGCGCCGCCCGGGTGGGTGCGCTCGAGCCCGGGCTGCTGTTGGTCGCCGAGACGGACCTTGCGGTGGTGCTCGCGACCATCGATGAGGTGCAGCCGGACGTCCTCGTGGTCGACTCCGTGCAGACCATGGCGAGCGCCGAGGTGGACGGCATCGCCGGCGGTGTCACCCAGGTACGGGAGTCGGCGGCAGCGCTGACCGCGGCGGCGAAGGCGCGGTCCATGGCGACGTTGCTGGTCGGTCACGTCACCAAGGACGGGTCGATTGCGGGTCCGCGCACGCTCGAGCACGTCGTCGACGTGGTGCTGCAGGTCGAGGGCGACCGGGGGTCCGCGCTGCGGTTGGTGCGCGCGGTGAAGAACCGGTTCGGCCCGACGGATGAGATCGGTTGCTTCGAGCTCACGTCCGACGGCGTCTCCGACGTGCCGGACCCGA
>DATITC010000074.1:0-30587 GCA_035468175.1 Frankiaceae bacterium
GGTCCGGAGCCACGCCACGGTGCTGATCTGCCCGTCGTCGACATAGCCCGCGATCCGGTCGAACACGTCCAGCCGGCGCAGCCGCTGCGCCACCGCGGCCAGCTCAACGTCGCGCAGCTGCCGCATCTCCTCCGCCAGCACTGACGCCGGCAGCCCAGACACGGGAGCCGCTGCCGCCGCCGCCAGCTCCCGCATCGCCTGTTCGACCATGTGTTCGATTCAAGCAGGGCCCTACGACATTTTCGGCCCAGAGTCTGCGACGAGGACGGGGCGCACCCTCGGCATGTGCGTTTGCGCCGGACTTCGACAGCCCATAAGGCGCAGTGCCGCACGCTCTCCGGCTCATGCAGCCTTTGCGGTCCGCTTCCCGGCTCGACCGAGGAGCCGGTGGAGGGCGTCATTGATGCGATCCGGGTGCGTGAAGTTGACCGAGTGCCCGGCACCCGGGACGACGAGATGTTCTACCCCGTTGCCGAGGTGCTGCACGATCACCTCGCTGTGCTCCGCCGGAGTGAGGCGGTCGGCGTCCCCGACGGCGACGAGGACCGGGATGTCGCGCAGGGCAGCAAGGGCGGCGACTTTGTCGTGGTCGACGAAGGCCGGGTAAAAGGCTGCGACGATGGGGATCGGGGTCTCCTCCAGCATCGACTGGACCTGCCGCACCAACTCCGGCGTCGCGTCGGTGGTGCCGAACAGGTAGCGCCGGGTGAAGGCGTAGGCGAGCCGGCTCCCACGGATCCGGAAGCGTTCCAGCGTCGGCGCCCACAGCCGTAGCCACCAGAGGTAGACACGGAACAAGCCGGTACGGAGCAGCAGCGCGCTCCCCAGCGACCCCAGCGCCGATTCGACGAGCCGGCCGGCCGACGTCGCAAGCAGGCAGGTCCCCACGATGCGCGGGCCGAACAGCTCGGGTCGCTGCTCGGCGAGCGCCATCACGGTCATTCCGCCCAGCGAGTGCCCGACCACCACGACCGGCCCGGTCGGAACACGAGCTTCGAGCACGGCAGCGAGGTCCCGGCCGGTCTGGTCGATGGTCGCCCGGCGTACGTCGCCCCAACCGCTGCGACCGTGCCCGCGCTGGTCGTACAGCACCAACCGGGCGTGCTTGCGTAACGCCTCTCGCTGCAGGTCGAACTCCGCGGACTGCGCGGTGAACCCGTGGACGAATACCACCGTCAGCTCGGCGTTCGGGTCGCCGTCCTCCTCCACGGCCAGCGGCACCCCGTCCTCGGTGTGCACGACGAGGTCCGGAGGCCGAACGCGGTCGGGGCGTCGGTTGCGGCGCAACACCCGGATCACGCCGAGGAGCAGGGCGACCAGAGCCGCGAGGCCGGAGACCAGAGTCAGCCGGCTCGGCGGGGAAAAGCTCACCCCTGGCGGATACCCCGGCCACGTTGGCGCACCCGCGGTTGGCGGGTTCGTCGGAGGCGCTATCGTCTGCCGTCGCTTCTGGTGGAGCGTTGATGGACGGAGGGCTCGATGCCAAGCGCCGATGAGATCCGAGACGTCCAGCGAAAGACGTGGGCCGGGCTCTCCGTCGGCTGGGAGAAGTGGGATTCGGTCATCATGGATCAGCTGGCCCCGGTCGGCGCTGCGATGATCGAGCGTCTCGAAATCTCAGCAGATCAGCAGCATCTCGACATTGCCTCGGGCACGGGCGAGCCCGGCTTGAGCATCGCGAGACTGTCGCCGAGTGGGCGCGTCGTGTTGACCGACCTCGCGTCGGAGATGCTGGAAGTAGCGCTGCGACGAGCCAGGGTGCAGGGGATCGACAACATCGAGACGACGGTGTGCAGCGCCGACGATCTTCCGTTCAGCGACGCCACCTTCGACAGCGTGTCGGTGCGCTTCGGGTACATGTTCTTTCCGGACGTGGTCGCGGCGACGGCCGAGTTCGTCCGCGTGCTGAAACCGGGCGGATCTCTCTGCTCGGCGGTATGGGTGAAGCCGGAGGAGAACCCGTGGACGACGATCGCCACGCAGGCGATCGCGACCGAGACGGCGCTGGCGACACCCGGCCGGGACGAGCCGACCATGTATCGGTGCGCCGGCCCGGGATACCTCAGTGCCCTGTATCGGGACGCGGGGCTGCGCGACGTCGCCGAGTGGGATGTGGACGTCGAACTCGTGACGCGATCGGCTGAGCAGTACTGGGAGCTGATCAGCGAGCACGTCTCGCTCGCAGTGGTGGCGCTTCAGCAGGTCGACGAACCGGCTCGGGAGCGGATCCGAGCCCATGCCATCGCGAAGGTGAGGGCGTTCGAGACGGACGGCGAGGTTCGGGTTCCGGGCCGCGCGCGGTGCATCGTCGGAAGGAAGCCGCGCGCGAGCGGGGCGCGGCCACGCGACGTCACGCCATCCTCGAGCGCGAACGGTCCGACCTAGCGGTAGGCCGTCGAGAATCCGAACGTTCGGAAGCAGTTGAAGCTGGCGGGCATGCCGCCGGACACACTCCTGTTTCGTGTGTAAGCATGTAAACACGAGGAGGTTGTGCGATGGGTTCTCAGCCGGAAGCTCCCTTGGACGCGTACTCGCGGATCGTCACGTCGGTGGCGGAGCGTGTGTTGCCGTCGGTCGCGTCGCTCTCCGTCCGCACTGCGCGGGGCGGCGGTGCGGGCAGTGGCGTCGTCTTGACTCCCGACGGGTTCCTGTTGACCAGTGCCCACGTGGTGGCCGGTGCCGACGGGGGTGACGCCGCCTTCGGGGACGGTACGTCGGTGCGATTCGATGTCGTCGGTGCGGACGCGCTGTCCGACCTCGCGGTCCTGCGCGCCCGCGGCGACGTGCCCGCGCCGGCCGAGCTCGGCGACGCGGCTACGCTGCGCGTGGGTCAGCTGGTGGTGGCGGTGGGCAACCCGCTCGGACTTGTCGGCAGCGTCACCGCCGGCGTCGTGTCCGCGCTCGGGCGCTCCCTGCCGACCCGGAGCGGGTCGACGGTGCGAGTTGTCGAGGACGTGATCCAGACCGACGCGGCGCTGAATCCCGGCAACTCCGGCGGGGCGCTGGCTGACGCGTCGGGACGGCTGGTCGGCGTCAACACCGCCGTCGCCGGCATCGGGCTCGGCCTCGCGGTACCGATCAACGCGACGACACGCCAGATCGTCGGCAGCCTCATGAGAGAGGGACGAGTGCGCCGGGCCTATCTGGGGCTGGCCGGTTCCACCGCGGCTCTGCCGCCTCCACTCGCTGATCGCACCGGTCGACGCACCGGGGTTCGCGTGGCCGAGGTGGTTCCGGGGTCTCCCGCTGCCGGCGGCCTGCGCCCGGGGGACCTGGTGCTCATGCTGGACGGCGAGCCGGTCTCGACCAGCAGCGATCTGCAGCGGCTCATGGTCGCGGAAGCGATTGGCCGCCGCATGGAGGTCACCGTGGTGCGCAACGGAGCGCTGGTCGACGTCGTCCTGATCGCTGCCGAGCTGCCAGGCTGATTCAGGGGACCGACTACTTCGGGTCCCGCACCCGGCAGGTCGTGCTCAACTTCCACGTCGAGCTATGGCAGCCGGCCCTAATCGCGCCGTCATTCAAGGACGCGGCAGTTGGCGCACCCGTGCTGCCTCTCGGGTGAGGTGGTCGCGCTCCGGCACGCTGGTCGCGACGCGAGAGGCCTCGGCATACAGGTCACCGGCGTGCTCGAGATCGCCGGCGCGTTCGTGCAGGTAGGCCCGTACCGCGGCGTAGCGGGGCAGGTCAGGACTCACCTCGGCCAGCGCTTTCAGGCCGGCTTGCGGTCCGTCCGCCTCGCCGACTGCCACCGCGCGGTTGAGCCGCACGACCGGGCTGCCGGTGAGGCGAAGCAGCTCGTCGTACCACTCCACGATCTGCAACCAGTCCGTCTCGGAGGTGCTTCGGGCGTCCGCGTGCAGGGCGGCGATCGCGGCCTGTGCCTGGTACTCGCCCAGCCGGTCACGGGCCAGCGCCGCCTGCAGGATCTTCACCCCCTCGGTGATGAGACCGGTGTCCCAGCGCGACCGCTCCTGTGCCATCAGCGGCACCAGACGGCCACCCGGCCCGGTGCGGGACGCGCGGCGCGCATGGTGCAGCAGCATGAGGGCGAGCAGACCTCCGACCTCGGGGTCGTCGGTCAGGGCGACGAGGTGGCGGGTGAGTCGGATTGCCTCGGCGGCAAGGTCGACGTCTCCGCCGTACCCCTCGTTGAAGACGAGATAGAGCACCCGTAACACCGTCCCGAGATCGCCGGGCTGGTCGAGCGGCAGCCCCGCGATCCGCCGCTTGGCCCGGCTGATCCGCTGCGCCATCGTGGACTCGGGGACCAGATAGGCCGCCGCGATCTGCCGCGTGGTCAGTCCGCCGACCGCGCGGAGCGTCAGCGCGACAGCCGAGCCAGGCGGCAGGGCGGGGTGCGAACACAAGAAGTACAGCTGCAGCGTGTCATCCGTGTCAGGCGCCGGACCGGCGGGAGGCTTCACCTTGGCGGCGAGTTCTCGCCCCCGCCGCGACGCCTCGGCCCGGGCGGCGTCGAGGAACCTGCGCCACGCGACCGCGATCAGCCATGCCTTCGGATCCCGCGGGGGATCGTCCGGCCAAGATTCCAGACCTCTGATCAGGGCCTCTTGAACGGCATCCTCGGCCGACGCGAAGTCGGCGCCGCGCCGGCCGAGCACGCCGATCACCGCGGGCACGAGTTCCCGCAGCAGCGATTCGTTCACTCGGTGACCGTGGACGATTCACCGAGGAACGGTCGAACCTCGAGCCACTCGTGGATCGGCTCGCCGCCGGGGCCGGGGGCGGCGGACAGCTCGCCGGCCAGCTCGACGGCACGATCCCAGGACTCCACGTCGATGACCATCCAGCCGGCGATGAGGTCCTTGGTCTCGGCGAAGGGACCATCGGTCACCGGTGGGCGCCCCTCGCCGTCGGACCGCACGAAGGCGCCCTCGGGCGACAGTGCTTGGCCGTCGACGAACTCCCCCGTCTCGTCCAACCGGGCCGCGAAGTCATTCATGTACTGCACGTGCGCGTCGACTTCCTGCGGCGTCCAGTGATCCATCGGCGCGTAGTCGACGGCGGGGGTCGGGCCACCCCGGTAGTGCTTCAGCAGCAGATACTTCATGAAGCCTCCTTCGATGTTGCGCGGCCGGTCGTAGCCGCTGGTATCACTGAGACGGCGCCATCGCCGGATTCTCGACATCCGGATGCGGTTGAATTCGCGGCGAGCACTTGGTCGATCGTGCGAATTTCGGTTGGGGGACTGCGCTCAGACGCATCGAGTGGCATGCTGCCCGGGTGGAAGCGGTGCCACGCACTCGCGCACTCGGGCCGGCGGTGAACCATCGGGCGGTCGGGCTCACCTTGCGGCGAACGTTCACCTGGCGAACGTTGCTGACGACGCTGATCTTCGACATCTGCGGCCCGTTGTTGACCTACCGCATCCTCCACGCTGCCGGAGCCAGCGACGTGGTGGCGCTGATCTCCAGTGGCGTGTCCCCGGCACTGGGCGTCGTCATCGCGGCCAGGCGCCAGGCGCGACTGGACGTCATCGGGGCGCTGGTCCTGCTCGGCGTGGCCATCGGCTCGGCGCTCGGCCTCCTGACGCATGACCCGCGGCTGATCCTGCTCGAGGGTGCGGTTCCGACGCTGTTGTTCTCGTTGGTCTGCCTGCTGTCGGTCCTGGTGCGGCGTCCGCTGATGTTCCTGCTGCTCCGCGCCATGGCCGGCCCCCGGGGTATCACGGCGGCGGAGTTGCGTGCACTGGAGCGGGACAGCCCCACCCGCGACGACTTCCGCGTCATCACCCTCGCGTGGGGATTCGGCTTCCTGGTCGAGTCGCTGCTCAAGGCGACCGCCGTGCTCAGCAGCTCCACCGGCCTGGCGTTGACCGTCAGCAAGGTCATCGCCTACCCGGTCGGGGCGGTCCTCCTGCTGTGGACCGGCTGGTACCTCAGGAGGGCCCGACGGCGCAGGTTGCGGCTCAGACTCGGGATTCCGAGTCCTCGCCGACCGGCTGAGCGTAGACCGGCCGACCGCAAGCCGAGGCAGTTGGCGTGAGCTGAGGACGGCGACGCGGCGTTCCCTACCGGCGGGGGAGTCGCTCCGCCAGCAGCTCGGCCAGGTGCCGTCCCGAACGGTCCGCAAGACCGTTCAGCTGCGTCCGGCAGGAGAAGCCGTCGGCCAGCACCTCGGTCTCGGCGGAGGCATCCCGGATCGCGGGGAGCAGGCTGTGCTCGGCGACCGCGACCGATACGTCGTAGTGCCCGAGTTCGACGCCGAAGTTGCCGGCCAGCCCGCAGCATCCGGCGACCGTCTCGAGGTCGGCTCCGGCGTCGGTCAGCAGCTTCTCGTCCGGCTCGAAGCCCATCACCGCATGCTGGTGGCAGTGCGGCTGCGCGAGGATGGAGGTCCCTTCGAGCGACGGCGGCGTCCAGCCGCGCTCGTCGAGGAGCTCCGCCAACGTGCGGGTGGACGCGGCGACGCGGCGAACCCGGCCGTCGTCCGGCAGCAACTCGGGGGCGTCGGACCGGAACACCGCCGTACACGACGGCTCGAGGCCGACGATCGGGATGTCGAGGGCAGCCGCGTCGTTCAGGGCGGCGACGGAGCTGCGGAGCTTCCGCCGGGCCGCGTCGAGCTGACCCGTGCTGATCCAGGTCAAGCCGCAGCAGACTCGCTTGCGGGGGATCTGCACGCGGTAGCCGGCGTCCTCGAGCACGGCCACCGCGGCCCGGCCGACCTCGGGGGTGAAGTAGTCGGTGAACGTGTCCACCCACAGCATCACCGGGTCGCCGGACTGCTGGATCTCGGGCGGTGCCTCGTGGCCGGCGAACCAGCGACGGAAGGTCTCGGTCGCGAACTCGGGGATCGCGCGACGCGGGTCCACGCCACCGAGCCGCTTCGCGAACCCGGGGGCGGAGCGGGTCGCCGCGTTCGCCAGTCCGGGCATCGTCGACGCCGCCCGCGCCCAGCGAGGGAGCCAGCCGAGGCTGTAGTGCGAGACGGGTCGCACCTTCCGGCGGTAGGTCTGATGCAGGACCTCGGCTTTGTAGGTGGCCATGTCAACCCCCGCCGGGCAGTCCGAGGCGCAGGCCTTGCAGGACAGGCAGAGGTCGAGGGCCTCGTGTACCTCGGGGGAGGCGAAACCGCCGGAGACGACCGACCCGATCGCCATCTCTTGCAGCACCCTGGACCGGCCACGGGTGGAGTCCTTTTCGTCCCGCGTGGCCAGGTAGCTCGGGCACATGAAGCTGCCGCCGGCGGTCGTGTCCGCCCGGCACTTGCCGACGCCGACGCAGCGGTGGACGGCGGCGGACAGGTCGCCACCATCGTGCGGGTAGGCGAAGCCCAGGTTTCGGCGGATCGGGGCGGCGAGCGGGAGCCGCAAGTCGGCATCGACCGGCGCCGGATCGACGAGCACGCCCGGGTTCAGCACGTTGTCCGGGTCGAACGCCCGCTTGAAGGCGGCGAACGCGTTCAGCGCGGCCGGCGAGTACATGTAGCGCAGCAGCTCGCCGCGGGCTCGGCCGTCGCCGTGCTCGCCGGACAGCGACCCGCCGTGCGAGGCGACGAGCTGCGCGGCGTCCTCGAGGAAGCTGCGGAACCGGCGGGGGTTCTCCGCCAGCGGGAAGTCGATTCGAACGTGAATGCAGCCGTCGCCGAAGTGGCCGTAGGCGAGACCGTCCAGCCGGTGCTCGGCCATCAGGGCGTCGAACTCGCGGAGATAAATGCCGAGGCGCTCTGGGGGCACCGCGCTGTCTTCCCAGCCCGGCCAGGCGGGCTGGTTGTCGGGGGTGCGGCCAGCCAACCCGGCGCCGTCCTCGCGGATCCGCCAGAGCGAGCGGGCTTCCGGTCCGGCGGCGACCGACTTGGCGTCCACCGCGCCGTCCCGAGCGGCCTCCACCAGCCGGTCGGCGGCGGCCTTCGCCTCCTCCGGAGTCGCGCCGCCCATCTCCACCATCAGCCAGCCGCCGCCGCGGGGCAGCACCGGCACCGCCCGAGGCCCCTTGCGACGGCGTACGACGTCGACGAGCCGCGCGTCGAGACCCTCCAGCGCGAGCGGCGAATGCTCGAGCAGGGCGGGGACAGCTTCCGCCGCCGTGGCCATGTCCGGGTAGCCGAGGACCGCCAGCGCGGTGGCCGGCGCCGACTCGACCAGCCGGACCGTCGCCCCGAGCACGAGCGCGGCGGTGCCTTCGCTGCCGACGAGCGCGCGGGCGACGTTCCCGCCGTTCTCGGGCAGCAGGTGCTCCAACGCGTAGCCGGAGACCTGGCGGGAGAACCGTCCGAGTTCGGTCCGGATCGTGGCGAGGTGGCTGCTGACCAGCTCGTCGAGAGCGGGCAGCCCGAGCGCGGCCAGGCGCTGCGACGCGTCGGCGCCGACGGTCATCCGGCGGCCGTCGCCGGTGAGGATGTCGAGGTCCACGACGTTGGCATCGGTTCGGCCGTACGCGAGCGTGTGCGCCCCGCAGGAGTTGTTGCCGATCATCCCGCCGATCGTGCAGCGGGCGTGCGTCGACGGGTCGGGGCCGAAGCGGAGCCCGTGCGCGGAGCCGGCACGGCTGACATCGTCGGCGATCACCCCCGGCTGGACCCGCGCTGTCCGCGCCTCGGGCTCCATCGAGAGGACCCGGTCGAGGTAGCGGGTGGTGTCGAGGACGACGCCCGGTCCCACGGCGTTACCGGCGCACGAAGTGCCCCCGCCGCGCATCGTCAGCGGCGCGCCGAGCTCGCGGCAGACTGCGAGCGCGCCGACGATGTCGTCGGTCGAGCGAGGGAAGACGACCGCCTGCGGGACGACGCGGTAGTTCGACGCGTCGGTCGAGTACTCGGCCCGCCGGCGACTGCTGACGTCCACGACGGCCGAGGTGGACCGCTGCAGCTTCTCCACCAGCTCTGTGGTTTTCGAGGGCTGCCGGGTTCCGGCAGGAGGTGCCGAGTCGATCGAGAGCGTCACGTTTCGACGGTACGGTCCCCTGCTCAAGCCGCGACGCCGACCCCCGCCCTCGGTCACACTGCAGCCATGCCGAATCACGTCGACGCGCTCCGCCGCGACGGTGACGCCGTCCTGCATGCCGCCAGCCGGAGCCTCGCCGCTCCGGTACCGAGCTGCCCCGGCTGGACCGCGCTCGATCTGCTCGACCACCTCGGGCGGCTCTACCGCTTCGCCGCGCGGCAGGTCCGCAGCGACGAACCGTTGCCTCCGGATGACACCGACCTCGCGCCCGAGGTCATCCCGGCCGAGACCGCGGACGCGCTCGCCGAGCTTCTGCTGGTGTTCCGCGAGACCGATCCGCAGGCGCCCGCGTGGAACTGGGACCGGGACGCTCCTGCGGTCGCCGCGTACTGGCCGCGACGGATGGCGGTGGAGACCGCCGTGCACCGGTGGGATGCGGAGAACGCGACCGGCACCCCCACTCCGATCGAGCCCGGGCTGGCCTGCGACGGCGTCGACGAGTTCCTCACCCGGTTCCTGCCCCGCCGGCGCGGTCGCCGCAAAGCCGACACGGACGAGACGGCCGGCTCGACCGGCTCGACCGGCTCGACCGGCTCGACCGGCACGGTGCACCTGCACGCCACCGACGCCCCGTCGCGTGAGCCGAGCGAGTGGACCGTCGATCTCGGGCTCGCCGGGGCGACATCCGTCCGGTACGTGCACCAGAAGGCGGACGCAGCGCTCCGGGGACCGGCGGCGGAGCTGCTCCTGGCGCTCTGGGGGCGCCCGGCCGACCTGGAACGCTTCGGCGACGAAGCGATCACCCGCGCGCTCCTGGGGTCATGAGCCGGTCGCGCTACTCGCGAGACGAGGTCGACGAAGCCGGCGCTCGTACGGAGCACTTACGCCCGGGACGCCTGGATGCACCGGGTCGACCTGTGCCGTGCCGTGGGCCGGGACCTCGAGCTCACGGCAAGACATGACGGGCGCATCGTGGCGGACGTCGTCGACGAATGGGCCCGGTCCCACGGATCGGGGTTCGTGCTGCTCCTGACCGGGCCCGCTGGCGGTGATTGGTCGAGCGGCGCCGGCGGAGAGCGGAATGAGCTCGACGCGATCGGGTTCTGCCGCATCGTGTCCGGGCGAGCTTCAGGTGACGGTCTCCTCGCGTACCCCGTGCCCTTCTGAGCTCCTGCGTGTCAGGCTGCGGGCCGTGAGCGATCCCGTCCGCAGCATCGGCCCCGACGCCCTGAGCGACGCCGACCCCACCCCGGGCATGCATCGCCAGTTGGCGTTCGAAGCACCCGGACTGTGGGCCGGCCTCGTGCACACCGAACCGGGCGCGAGCTCGGGATGGCACCACCACGGCGAGCACGAGTCCAGCCTGTACGTGGTCGGCGGACGGATGCGCCTGGAGTTCGGGCCGGGCGGCCGGGACAGCGTCGAGGCCGGTCCCGGCACCTTCCTGCACGTCCCGGCGCACACCGTCCACCGCGAGTCGAACCCGGGCGACGCCACCTCGACGGCGGTCATCGCCCGGGCCGGACGCGGGGTCCCGACCGTCAACGTCGACGGTCCGGATGGGTGAGCAGGTAGACGAGGCTGGTCAGGCGGCGACGGGCACCGACGTCGGCTGCGGCTTCTCCAGCTCCGGCTCCGGCTTCGGGGGAGTGGTCGGCGAGGTCGGCAGTCCGGTCATGCGGTTCGGCAGGGACAGCCGCATGACCGTCCGGAGCACCTGGCCGTACTGCTTGTACAGCGGCCCGGTGGTGTAGGGCAGGTCGTACTCGGCGCACAGCTCCTGCACCCGCTCCGCGATCTCGGGGTACCGGTTGCAGGGCAGGTCCGGGAACAGGTGGTGCTCGATCTGGTAGCCGAGGCTGCCGGCGAGGATGTGCAGCAGCCGACTACCGGTGAAGTTGGCCGAACCATGGATCTGCCGCAGGTACCACTTGGCCTGCGTCTCGTTGTCGAGTTCGTCCTCCGTGAAGTGCAGGGCACCGTCCGGGAAGTGGCCGCAGAAGATGATCATGTAGGACCAGACGTTCCGCATCAGGTTCGCCGTGGCATTCGCGGTCATCGTGGACAGGAACGCCGGCCCGGTCAGCGCCGGGAACAGGACGTAGTCCTTGACGAGCTGCTTGCGGACCTTCCGCCAGATCTGCTTGAGCTTGCCCTTCATCTCCTCGGCGTCGACGTCGCGGCTCCACACCTTGTCGATGTCGAGGTCGTGCAGCGCGACGCCCCACTGGAACAGCACGGCGAGCAGGAAGTTGTAGACCGGCTGCCCGAGCGTGGCTGGGTTCCAGGGCTGCTCCTTCGCCATGCGGAGGATCTCGTAACCGACGTCCTTGTCCTTGCCGATCACGTTGGTGAACGTGTGGTGCAGGTAGTTGTGCGAGTGCTTCCACTGCTCGGCCGGCTGGGCGGTGTCCCACTCCCAGCTGCTGGAGTGGATCTCCGGGTCGTTCATCCAGTCGAACTGGCCGTGCATGACGTTGTGCCCGACCTCCATGTTCTCGAGGATCTTCGCCACGCCGAGCATGCCGGTTCCGGCGATCCACGCCGGCGGGAACAGGCTGGCGAACAGGGTCAGTCGGCCGGCGACGGCGAGGCCGCGCTGGATGCGGATGATGCGCCGGATGTAGTCGGCGTCGTCCTGGCCACGCTTGGCCTCGATGTCGCGGCGAATGTCGTCGAACGCGTGGCCGAGGGCCTCGACGTCCTCGTCGGACAGGTGGGCGTATTCCTGGACATCGCTGATGGCCATGGGGTGTCTCCTTCGGAAGTTTCGGTTCGGTGGTGAGCGGCCGCTCAGGTGTCAGCCGCTCAGATGTCAGCCGCTCAGACGTCGAGGACGCAGTCCCCGACGGCGGCGCTCACGCAGGTCTGGACCGGCGGCGCGTCGGACTCGTGTCCGGTGATCTCGTTGCCGGAGCGGAGGTCCCGGACGGTGCCGGAGACTAGCGGTACGACGCAGGTGTGGCAGATGCCCATGCGGCAGCCGGCCGGCATGGTGGCGCCGTCCCGCTCACCGGCCTCGAGCAGGGTGGTGGCGCCGTCGACCTCGACGGAGCGGCCGCTACGCGCGAAGGTGACACTGCCGGACTCGCCGCCTCCGACGAGGGTCGCGGAGAAGCGCTCGAGGCGCAGCCGCTGCTTCTGTCCCGAGCGGTCCCAGAGGCGTTCGGCGGCATCGAGCATCGCTTCGGGTCCGCAGGCCCACGCCGCCCGGTTCCGCCAGTCGGGGCAAGCGGCGTCGAGGGCTTCGGTGTCGGCCAGGGAGAGCCGGCCGCGCTCGCGGCTGAAGTGCTCGACCACCGTCAGGCCCGGATGCCGGTCGGCGAGTTCGCGGATCTCCTCGCGGAAGAGCATCGCGTCCGCGTCCGGGGCGGTGTGCACGAGGACGACGTCCGGAACCGACCCTCTGCGATCGAGTGTGCGCAGCATGGACAGGATCGGTGTGATCCCACTGCCGGCCGCGAGGAACAGGATCTGACCGGGCGGCGGGTCGGGCAGGACGAAATCACCCTGCGGCGCGGCGAGCCGGACGATGGTGCCCGGCTCGAGGCCGCGGACGAGGTGGTCGGAGACGAAGCCCTCTGGCATCGCCTTGACGGTGACCTCGAGAAGATCGCCCGCGCCGACCGCGGGTGAGGTCAGCGAGTATGAGCGCCAGTGCCAGCGGCCGCCGACCTGCACGCCGATGCCGACGTACTGCCCGGGCTGATGGTCGAACGACCAGCCCCAGCCGGGTCGGAGCACGAGGGTCGCGGCGTCGTCGGCCTGCGGGACGACGTCCTCGACCTTGGCGCGGAGCTCGCGCGAGGACCACAGCGGATTGATGAGCTGCAAGTAGTCGTCCGGGAGCAGCGGCGTGGTGAGACGGGTGGCGAGGTCGCGCAGACGGCGACCGCGCCCGGAGAGCGGACGCTTCGACTGCTCGATGGCCAACTGCTCGACGGCTGGCTGCTCGACGGTTTGGGTCACGGGGCTTGCCCTTCGACGGACGGATTGTTGCGCGACCAGCTGTCGCACAACCCGATGTACCCAATATGCATGTGACACAGAACGATGTCATCGTGTCGCTGCCCACGTTCGGCGCGAGATGCCGCATCCGGCCGAACCGTGCCGCGGCCGGCTGAGCTGTGTGGGCTTCGACCGGTGGGAACCGGCTCAACCCCACACAGGTCGAGCGGCAGTCGGCTCCGACTCCGCCGACCGAGCTCACCGGAGCCACGGTGGCGACGAGGACCGCGTAGATCGACTTGCGGCCCTCCTTGGTCCAGTACACGTCCCGCAGGTTGCAGCCACAGTGCGAAATCGTCGAGCGAGCGTGACAGGGGGTCGACGGGTCCTATCGCGATCAGCGACCTTCGCGGACCGTGGCGTCCTGCTCGCCGGTGACATGCTCTCCGACGTCCTGATCCCGCTCCTCGACCCTCGCCGGCCCGATCAGGTCGGCGCCTACGAGACGGCACTCGACCGGCTGGGGGAGGCTGCCCGGTACGTCGATGTCGTGGTCCCCGGGCACGGGGCCGTTGCCGAGGGCCCGCAGGTCGCGGCCCGGCTCGCCGCGGATCATGCGTACATCGACGCGCTGCGGCGAGGGGAGGAACCGGTCGACGCGCGTCTGGATCAAGACTGGCTCTCCGGCCCCCACCAGTCGAACCTGAAGCAGGCCCGGCAGTCTTCAGAATGACCCTGCAGCGTCATCGCTTAGAGCCGCCTGGTCACAGCACATCGCGCCGCAGGGTGAGCTTCGAGGCGAGGGCCACGGCTGCGGCCGTGTAGACGAGGAGGAGGAGTCCACCCAGCGGTGCGGGTAGGAGGCGATCGTCGAGGTCGAGGACGGGACCTAGCTGAAGCCACGCATCGGTGGCGCCCCCGGGCAGCCATCGCCCGGCGACGGGGTAGGCGGGAATCACGATCTGCTCGACGACGAGCATCCAGACCAGCACGCCCACCACGGCAACGACCTGGTTGCGCACGAGCGCCCCTACGGCAACACCGATGACGGCGTACGCCGCCATGACGACGAAGCCGGCGCCGATGGTCTGCCAGAGCTGCGGGGCGAGGCTGACCTCGCCGCCACGAGCGGTGATGACCGTGACGCCGAGCGGCACCGAGACGACGAGCGTTGCGACGCTGATGATGGTGCTGGCGAGCGCCAACGACAGCCACTTGGCGAACAGGATTCGGCTGCGACGCGGCTCGCCGAGATAGGTCGCGGTTGCCGTGCCGTACCGAAACTCCTGGGTGAACGCGAGCCCGCCCAGCAGGACCACGAACACCACCGGCACGGCGAACCCGATTCCCACGACGCCGGCCAGCACACCGGGGTCGTGGAGGGAGACCGGGCCACGCGCTGTGCCCGCCTTGGGGACGCTCGTCGCGACCGTGAGCGTCACCAGGGTCAGGGTGGCGAGGAGCAGTCCTGTCGCGCTCCGGGTGCGCAGCTTGAGCAGCTCGGCACGGATCAACGCTGTCACGACGGTGTCCTCTCAGCCGGGGCCGACCACGGGGCTTGGTCGGATTCACCTATGAGTCGGAAGAAGACGTGCTCCAGGTCGATCGTCGGCATCAGGCGGTGCAGCACGAGACCGTGCCGGGCCGCGAGCTCACCGACCTGTTCGGGGGCGGCATCGACCACGAGGTCGTCGTCGACCGCGGAGCAGCCATGGCCCGCCGCCTCAAGGGCATCGACCAGCCGGTCCGATTGCGGGGTCCGGACGCGGGAGCCGACCCCGGCCTCGGCCCGCAGCTCGGTCAGTCCGGCCGACCGCAGCAGTTGCCCGTGGGCCAGCACGAGCACGTGATCGGCTATCTGCTCAACCTCGCCCAGCGCATGACTGGACACCAGCACCGTCCGGCCTTCATCGGCGAGCCGCCGCAGGTGCTCCCGCAGCCACTTCATCCCCGGCGGGTCGAGACCATTCGTCGGTTCGTCCAGTACGAGGACGTCCGGGTCGCCCAGCATCGCCGCGGCCAGTCCTAGCCGTTGTCGCATCCCCAGGGAGAACTCGCCGACCCGTCGCCGTGCGGCGTCGGCGAGTCCGGTCGCAGCCAGGACCTGTGACGGCGCGTCCGTGGGCAGCTGCGACGCGGTCGCGAGGATGCGCAGATGGTCCCGCGCGGTGCGCCCGGGATGCCAGCCGGACGCCTCGAGCACCGCGCCGACGCGGCGCACGGGGTCGGTCAACTCGTCGTACCGCTGACCTCCGAACGTCGCCGTGCCACTGCTCGGCGCCGCGAGGCCCAACAGCATCCGGAGGATGGTGGTCTTGCCGGCACCGTTGGGTCCGAGCAAGGCCGTCACCTGGCCCGGCAGGGCGGCGGCGCTGACCGAGTCGACGGCCTGCACGGCACCGAACCACTTGGTGAGGTCGCTGAGCTCGACCGCGCACGGCGCACGGCTGGTCGTCGACGCGTGGCCGCGGTCCCTGCCCGAGGTCATCGCGCGAGTCGCTGTATCACCCGGCCGAACAATGCGAAGAGCATCATCCATACCATGATCGCCAGTCGACCGGCGACGAACGAATCCGTTGAGAGGGCCGGAACGAGGCCGACGAAGACGAAGCCGCCCAAGGCCACCAGGGTCCACGGCAGGCGCAGGCCCAGGGTGTGCCGGCGGAGCAGGACGACGCCGGCCACGAGCAGGCTGGCTCCGATCATCAGCACCGGGATGCCGTAGAGGCTGCTGATTGCCGTCCCGAGCGAAGAGTCCTTGGAGATGGTGGCCGCCGACATCGCGACCAATTCCATCAGCGCGAGCAGGCCCAGTCCGACAGCGGCCACGACGAGGGCCCGGTGCGCCAGCTTCTCCCGGCGTACGGCGGCCACGGCGGCCACGGCGCCCACTGCCGCGACGAGGGGCAGGTGCTGCAGGAAGAAGGTGGCCTGCGCGAGCACGTGCCAGCTTGCGGTGAACGGGAAGCTGAACCTGCTGTCGTCGACCTGGTGCGGCCACGCAAGCACCGCGGCTCCCTGCGCGAGGCCTACCAGACCGGCCGCGACGCACCAGCGTCCTGGGCGGGTGAGGTCCTCGTCAGCGGCGGGCTGGACGGTTACGGCAATGGTGTCGGTCATCTGCTCCTCCTGGGTGGTCGGTGCGGCGACAGTAGGAATGCCGGAGGAGCCACGGCATCGGGCCAGACCCGCGATCGCAATGCGTGCTGGCACGGACGCCTGTCGCTGGACCGTGCTGTCACAATCTCGGCATGTCAGGGGAGGCAGCCCGACGGGTGGCGGCCGGCCTCGTCGCGGTGGTCTTCGCGCTCGAGGTGGCTGCCGTCTGCCTCACCGCGGGCGAGCCGGGGCTCGCCGAGGCCGTGCTCTACCTCGTCTACGCCGTCACCCAGGCCGCGGCCGGCGCCCTGATCGTGCACCGTTTCCCGAGGCACCCGATCGGCTGGCTGCTCCTGCTGTACGCCATGGAGAACGCTGCGGTGGCCGACTTCGCGCTGGCCTACGGGGTCCGCGCCGCGCACGAGGGATGGCCGCTCGCGCCCGTCGCCGAGCTCCTCGGCCGGATGGATTGGATCTTCGCGGCGTCGGGACTGATACTGCTGTTCCTGCTCTTCCCGGACGGCCGGCTTCCGGACCGCCGGTGGCGTGCCGTGGTGTGGGTGTGGGGAGCCGGAGCGGTCCTCGCCGTCCCCGGGTGGGCGTTCAACCCGCGGCTCGGGGACGACTTCGTCGGCAACGTCAACCCCTACGCCCGTACCGGGTTCCCGGCAGACGTGCTGTTCGGCGTCGGCGCCGCCCTGATCTGCGCCGCGCTCATTGCTTCCGTCGCGGCTCTGTTCGTACGACTGCGGCGGGCCCGCGGTGCCGAGCGCGACCAGCTCAAGTGGGTCGTCTTCGCCGCAGCTGTGGTCGGCGTCGTGCTGCCGGCGTCTGCGGCGCTCTGGACGGTCTGGACGCCGATGCACCTGCTGGCCGCGGTCGCGCTCGTCCTGCTTCCGATCAGCGCTTGCGTGGCCATCTTGCGCCACCGGCTCTACGACGTGGACCTCGTGATCGCCCGGACCGTCGCCTATGCCGTCATCGCCGCGCTGCTGGCGGCGGTGTACGTCGCGGTGACGCTGGTGGCCGCCGGATTCGTCTCCTCGCCGTTCGCCGCCGCAGGTGCCGCGCTGGTCGTGGCCGTGACGTTCCGCCCGGTGCACGACGCGGTCCAGTCATTGGCCGACCAGTGGTTGCGGCCGGCTCGCCACCGTGCCGTGATCACGACCTCGGAGTTCGTCGACGCCCTGCGCCGCGGCGATGCGAACGTCTCGGGGCTCGAGGCTGCCTTCCGCAGGGCACTGCGCGACGACCAGTTCACGCTGGTGCTCGAGCTGCTGAACGGCGTAGTCGTGTACCCCGAGGGGCGCGAGCCGCCGACGGCCACCGCGTTGTACGCGGCCGGCCGCCGCACATTGCGCGTGTCCACCGCCGCGGGAGTCACTGCCGTGCTCGGGCACCGCGACGGCGACGAGCGACTCGTGGCCGCCGTCGCCGACGCCGGCGCGTTGGCGATCGAGATCGCGGCGCTCCAGGTCCAGCTGCGGCGACACCTGCTCGAGGTCGAGGCATCGAGGCGGCGCATCCAATCGGTTGCCGACGAGGAGCGACGACGGATCGCCCGCGACCTCCACGACGGCGCCCAGCAGAGGTTGGTCGCCATCGGACTGGCGCTCCGGCACGCGCAACTCCGGGCCGACCCGGCGCTGGGGACGGCGATCGACGAGGCGGTCGCCGAGCTCACCACGTCGATCGACGAGCTGCGCGAGCTGGCGGGCGGGCTCCGGCCCGGGTCGCTCGACGAGGGACTCGGGACGGCGCTGCGCGAGCTCGCGGCCCGCACGCCGGTCCGGCTCGACGTCTCCACGCTGCCAGAGCGGTTCCCGAGCCACGTCGAGATGGCGGCGTACTTCGTCGCGTGCGAAGCCGTCACGAACGCCGTCAAGCACGCCGACGCCTCGCAGATTTCGCTGACGCTCACCCGGGAGGACGGCTCGCTGGTCGTCACGGTCGTCGACGACGGCGGTGGCGGTGCCGAGCCCTACCGCGGCACGGGGCTGCTCGGCCTCGCTGACCGGATCCGCGCCCACCACGGTCATCTCCAGGTGGACTCGCCCCTCGGCGGAGGCACCCGGCTCGAGGCCCGGCTGCCGTGCGGGTGATCCTCGCCGAGGACCAGGTCCTGCTTCGCGAGGGACTCGCCAGGCTCTTCGGCGACCTCGGGCACGAGGTCACCTCGGCCCTCGGGGACGTCACCGAGTTGGAGAGCCGGATCTCGTCCGATGACCCCGACCTCGTCGTGCTCGACGTCAGGATGCCGCCTACCCACACCGACGAGGGCGTCACGGCTGCCCGCGCCATCAAGGCCGACCGCCCCGAGCTCGGCGTCCTCCTCCTGTCCCAACACGTCGAGACCAGCTCCACCGCCGACCTCCTCGGCCGCCCGGCGTTCGGCTACCTCCTCAAGGACCGCGTGCTCGACGTACGCGAGTTCCTCGACACCTGCGAACGAGTCGCCCGCGGCGGCTCCGTCCTCGACCCGAAGGTCGTCGCGGCGCTCCTAGCGAGCCGTGACGCCTCACCGCTCGCCCACCTCTCCGAGCGCGAGCGTCAGGTGCTGGCCCTCATGGCGGAGGGACTCAGCAACACCGCCATCGCCGAACGACTCGTCCTGTCCGCCCGAACCGTCGAGGCGCATGTCGGGCACCTCCTCGGCAAGCTCGACATCCCGGACTCCCAGGAGACGAACCGGCGCGTCCTCGCCGTCCTCGCCTGGCTGCGCGATGAGCACTGATTCAACGCGCCCCAGCCCGGTAGCCGCCGGACCCCGACAGCGGCTACCGGGAGTTCCGGCTCAATGCGAACGCGCCGACTCGTCATAGCCGACCATTCGTGCCGTACGAGCCGTCCTCAAGAGCCGCTTACCGGGCAGTGCCGATCACAATCGTTGCCGCAAGATCCTCGTCGGTGATCACGCCGGCGGTGAGCCCGGCGGCGGTCAACAGATTCAGCGTCGTCGGCACCTGTTGCTCACTTGCCTCGAGGAGCACCGCCCCGCCGGGAGTGAGCCACTCAGAAGCGCCGGCGCTGACGCGCGCGAAGATTTCCAGCCCGTCGGGGCCGCCGTCGAGAGCCGACCGCGGCTCGTGGTCCCGTGCCTCGGGCGGCATCAGCGCGATGGCCCCGGTCGGCACGTAGGGGACGTTGGCGGTCAGCAGATCGACGTGACCACGAAGCTCGGTCGGCAGCGGCTCGAACAGGTCCCCGAGCAGCACTTCGCCGCCGACCGGCGCGACGTTCCGCGTCGCGCAGTGGACGGCTGCCGGCTCGACGTCGGCCGCGACCAGCCGGCCTTCGCCCAACCGCCGCAGCACGGCGAACCCCACCGCCCCGCACCCGCAGCACAGGTCGACGACCACGGGCGGACGGGACAGCGGACGGGCCCGCCAGGCGGCCACCGCCAGCCGCACCATCAGCTCGGTGCGGCGCCGCGGCACGAACACCCCGGGCTCGACGACGAATCGCTGACCGTCGAACTCAGCCCAGCCGAGCACCTGCTCCAGCGGCTCGCCGGCGACGCGGCGCACCACGAGCTGTTCGAGCTGCTCGGCGGTCGGCGCGGCCGCACCCAGGAGCCGAGCTTCGTCCTCCGCGAAGACGCAGCCGGCGGCGCGCAACCGAACGATGAGGTCGTTCAGGGCGCGGCCAGCCGTTCCAGCAGCAACGCCTCGGCGGTACAGGCGCGCTCCCACATCCCGAGGTGCAGGCTCTCGTCGATGCCGTGCCACCGGGACTGCGGATCGCCTACGCCGGTGACCAGCACCGTCGCGCCGGGGTAGGTGCGGGCGAACTCGGCGATGAACGGGATCGAGCCGCCGATGCCGGTCTCCACGACGTCGGCACCGTAGGCGTCGGCGAAGGCCGAGCGCGCCACGTCGTAGACCTCCCCGGCCGCGCTCAAAGCGAACGGCTCCCCGGAGGATCCGGGCGACACGATCACCTGCGCTCCCCACGGCGCGTGCTGCTCGAGATACTCGCTCAGCGCCGCGGTGGCCCGGGCGGCGTCGTCGCCCGGCGCGAGCCGGAGGCTCACCTTCGCCCGGGCGCGAGGGAGCAGCACGTTGGATGCGTCCGCCACGGCCGGCGCGTCGATGCCGAGCACCGAGAGGGCGGGGGCGTGCCACAGCCGCTCCGGGATCGTCCCGGTGCCGATCAGTTCGACACCCGGGCACATGCCCGCGTCGCCCGCGAGTACCGCCGGGTCGATGTCCGGGGCGCTCGACTCGCCGCGTACCAGGCCCGGCACGGCCACCGTCCCGGCGTCGTCGTGCAGCGTCGCGAGCAGTCGGCACAGCCCGGTCAGCGCGTCCGGAACCGCTCCGCCGAACATCCCGGAGTGCACCGGATGCGCGAGCATCCGCACCTCGACGGTCAGATCGGCCAGCCCGCGCAGGCTCGTCGTGAACGACGGGACGTCCACCGCCGCGTTGGCGGAGTCGGCGATGACGATGACGTCGCAACGCAGCAGCTCGACGTTCTCGGCCAGCAGGGCCGGCAGGGTCGGCGAGCCGATCTCCTCCTCGCCCTCGATGAACAGCACCACGCCGACCGGCGGCCGCCCGCCGAAAGCCCGCAGGACGGCCAGGTGCATGAGCACGCCGGCCTTGTCGTCGGCGGCGCCGCGGCCGTAGAGCCGGCCGTCCCGTTCGGTCGCGGTGAACGGTGGGCTGCTCCAGTCCTCGACCGGCCCGGTCGGCTGCACGTCGAGGTGGGCGTAGAGCAGTACCGTCGGCGCGTCGTCCGGGGCGGGCCAGCTCGCCACCACTGCGGGTGCACCGCCGTCGGCGGACAGGATCTGGACGTCGGCTGCACCGGCCTGCCGGGCCCAGACCTCGACCTGGTCGACGGCCTTGCGGACATCGCCGGCGTGCCGGGTCGGGTCGGCCGAGATGGTCGGGATCCGGACGAACTCCTCGAGATCCTGGCGGGCAGCGGTCAGCTGCTCCCGGACCGCCTGCGGAACGTGACTCACCCGCGGCAGCGTAGTGGCCAGCGGCGCTACAGCTCGTTGCGCCAGGGCGGATCGGCCCCGGCTCGGCTGCACGTGATGGCGCTGACCTCGATCGCGCGTTCCAGCGCAGGACGGACCGACCCGGCGAGGTCATCGAGGTCGAGCACGGAGAGCAAGCCTCCGGTGAACGAGTCACCCGCGCCGACCGTGTCCACCACGTCGATCCGCCGCCCGGCGACCTCGATCGGTTCGCCGCCGCCGCCGCCGCCACCGCCGCCACCGCCACCGCCGATAACGGCCACCGCACCGTCTGGGCCACGCGTGACGACCGTCAGCGGACGCTGCCACGCTCGGGCGACCTCGACCGGGTCCTCGCCCGGATGCGTCCACGCGAGGTCCTCGTCGCTCACCTTCACCACCGTGGCGGCCTGCACGAGCGGATCCAGCCGGCGTCGGTAGGTCTCCCGGTCCCCGAGCAACGTCGGCCGAACGTTGGGGTCGAGGACCAGCGGCCGGGGGGATCCCTGCGCCCAGGCGCGCACCGCGTCACCGCCGGGTGGCAGCGCGACGGCGAGCGAGCCGACGACGACCGCCCGCACCCGGTCGTCGATCTCGGGGAGCTCCGCCGCCGTCCACTGCCAGTCGGCGGTGCCCTGCCAGTAGAAGCCGTAGCGGGCCTGCCCGGACTCGTCCAGGGTGGCGGTGGCCAGCGTCGTCGGCTCGTCGACGGCCCGGCTGGGGCCGAGGTCGACGTCGGACGCGGACAGGTGCTCACGGATCTGCTCGCCGAATGCGTCCCTCGACAGCCGCGCGGCGAGCGCCACCGGTACCCCGAGCCGTCCCAGGGTGACCGCGGTGTTCGCCGGGCCTCCACCGGCACGAGCTGAGTACCGACCGTCCGACTCACCGACCAGATCGATCAGTGCCTCTCCGCAAACCAGAAGCATGCGTGGTCTCTACCCATGATTGACGTCATATTCAGGGCCGTTCCGGAAGGGTCTGCCCGGTTATTGCCTAATGTCTCCTACAGCCGACACTGTCTATCCTCTGGGGGTTTGTCCGTCTTGCTGCTGGTCATCGCGGTGCTGTTTCCCGGCCTGCTGATCGCTCTGATGCTCTCCATGGAGCACGTCGAGCGAAAGCTTGGGCGGCGCCTGCTGACCGACCAGGTCGAGTCGATACTGCGTTCCGAGCTGCCTGCCGATCAGGTGGAAAGCCGGGTCGCTGAACGACTCGTCGCCCCGCTCGCCGGGGTCGGCGCGCGCCTGGACGGCTGACCTCCGCCGAGCGCGCTGACGCGAACCCTGACGCCGAACCCGACCCCGACTCCAACCCCGACCCCGACCCCGACTCCAACGCCGTAACCTCCACCCGTGCGTCTGGTCCCGTCGTTCGTCGGTAAACCGCTCGCCACGCTCGGCGCGGCGGCCAAGAACGCCATCGAGGTGGCGCGGCTCGGAGGGCTCGAGACGGGGGAGCAGCCCACCCCCTTCCGCGTGGTCGTCCGCGACCCGATGTACCGGCTGCGGCATTACGCCACTGATGCCACTGATGCCACTGATGCCACTGACGACGCGGACGACCCCAACGCCGACGGTGGCGGTGTCGGTGTCGGTGTCGGTGTCGATGCATCAAGTGGCGACGCCCCGCCGATGTTGCTGGTGCCGCCGCTGATGCTCACCGCCGAGGTCTACGACGTCTCGCCGCAGAGCAGCGGCGTCCGGGTCCTGCAGCTCGCGGGCATCGACCCCTGGGTGATCGACTTCGGCTCGCCCGAGCGGGAGATCGGCGGCACCGAGCGCAATCTCGCCGACCATGTTCTCGCCGTCGACGCCGCCGTGGACCAGATCCGGTCGGCGACCGGACGCGACGTGATCCTCGCCGGCTACTCGCAGGGCGGGATGTTCTGCTATCAGGCGGCCGCCTACCGCCGGAGCCAGGGCATCGCCGGCATCGTCACGTTCGGCAGCCCGGTCGACCTCCGGGGCGCATTGCCACTCGGCTTGCCGGAGTCCATCGCCATCCCCACCGCGACCTTCACCGTCGACGTGCTCGCCGGTCGGGGCGTCCCGGCCTGGGTGACCCGGAATGCGTTCTCGCTGCTCGACCCGGTGAACGTGCTGCGACAGCGACTGCACTTCGTCCGCCAGCTGCACGACCGTGAGGCCTTGCTGCCCCGGGAGGGTCAGCGGCGCTTCCTCATGGGGCAGGGCTGGGTGGCGTGGCCGGGGCCCGCGGTCGCCGAGTTCGTCCGGCAGTTCCTCGTGCACAACCGGATGCTGGCCGGCGGCTTCACCATCGGGAACCACACCGTCACGCTCGCCGACATCGACGTGCCGATCCTGTACTTCGTCGGCGACCAGGACGACATCGCGCCGGCGCAGGCTGTCCGGGCCATCCGTCAGGCCGCTCCCCGGGCTTCGATCTACGAGGTGTCGCTGCCGGCCGGGCACTTCGGGCTCGTCGTCGGTCGTACCGCCGGGGTGCGGACCTGGCCGGTGGTCAGCGTCTGGGCGCATTGGCTGTCCCGCGACATCCCGGAGCTCCCGGACATCGCCCGCTACATCGACCCAGCCGGTGCTTTGGTGCCGTTCGAGCGGCAGTCTCCGCGCTCGACGCTGGAGTCGCTGCAGGCCGGCGTGGGGTACGCGGTGGATTCCGCAGTCGAAACCGCGCGGACGATCACGAACTCGACGCTGCACTCGCTCTCGATGGCGCGGAAGGTCACCGAGGAGGCGGTCGTCCAGCTGCCACGACTGGCCCGGTTGGGCCGAACCCGGCCGGACACCCGCCTGTCGATGGCGCTGCTGCTCGACGAGCGGGCCCGTCGGGCCCCCGACGACGTGCTGTTCCTGTTCGGCGATCGCGCGTACAGCAATGCGGCGGTCAAGGGACGCATCGACAGCATCGTGCGCGGGCTCATCTCCATCGGGGTGCACCAGGGCGAGCACGTCGCGGTCTTGATGGGCACCCGACCGTCGGCGCTGGCGCTGCTCGCGGCCCTGAACCGGTTGGGCGCGGTGGCCGTGCTGCTGCGGCCGGGCGCCGATGTTCCGCGGCAGCTGCGGCTCGGGCAGGTCGGCCGGATCATCACCGACGCCGAGAACGCGTCCATGGTGCGACGGTTGTCCGGCACGCCCGTGTACCTGTTCGGCGGCGGCGGTCGCGAACGGGAGACCGGCGGCCTCATCGACCTCGAGCGGGTCGACATCAGCAAGGTGCGGCTGCCGCGTTGGTACGAACCGAACATGGGCCGCGGTGGCGATCTCGCCTTCGTCCTGTTCACCGGCGACGCGGCCAATCCGCGACCGACCCGCATCACCAACAGTCGCTGGGCCCTGTCCGCCTTCGGCACCGCGACCGCAGGCGCGCTCACCCGCGAGGACACCGTCTACTCGATCAACCCGCTGTCCCACCCGGCCGGTCTGCTGACCAGCGTCGGAGGAGCCGTCGCCGGCGGAGCCCGCCTCGCGCTCGCCTCCAGCTTCGACGTCGACACGTTCTGGGAGGAGGTGCGCCGCTACGGCGTCACCGTCGTCTCCTACGTGTGGGCTCAGCTCCGCGACATCGTCCAGGCACCGCCGAATCCCTTCGAGCGGCACCACGCGATCCGGCTGCTGGTCGGCTCCGGCATGCCGCCGAGCCTGTGGCGGCGCGCCGAGGATCGGTTCGCCCCGGCCCGCGTGCTCGAGTTCTGGGCCGCCACCGAAGGCGAAGCCGTCCTCGCGAACGTCCGCGACGTGAAGCCGGGCTGCCAGGGTCGACCGCTGCCGGACAGCGCCCAGCTGCGAATCGCCCGCTTCGACACCGGGACAGGGCAGCTGAAGCTGGCGAGCAACGGGCTGGCGCTGCCCGCCCGGCCCGGCCACGTCGGACTGCTGTTGGCCAAGGTCGACCACGCGCAGCAAACGATTGCCCCTCCGCTGCGCAGCGTCTTCAGCCGAGGCGACGCCTGGCTTTCGACCGAGACCTTGTTCGTTCGGGACACCGACGGCGACCACTGGCTCGTCGACGCGGTCGCGACGTTGGTCCGCCGCAAGGGCGTGGCGGTACCGACGATGCCGATCGTGCGGCCCCTCGCCGACCTCGACGCGGTGGATCTGTCGATCACCTATGGGGTGGAGGCCGGCGACGACACGCTCGTCGTGGCCGCGGTGTCGGTCCGCGCCGGATACCGGCTCACGGTCGAGGACGTCGGTCGGGCGCTGTCCGCCGTGCCAGCCGACCAGCAGCCGGACGTGGTGCGCGTGGTGCCCGAGGTCCCGCTCTCCGACTGGCACCGCCCCATCGCCGGGCGGCTCCCCGAGGACGGGCTCGGCCGGTCCACCAAGGCGCACCCTGTCTGGTATCGCGACGCGTCGACCGGGCGTTTCCGCACGCTCACGGCCGCGGCGCGGGCCGCGCTGCTGGAACCGGCGGCTGTGCGCCGACTGCCGTCAGCCTGATTAACCTCGCGACATGACCGAGCAGCTCGATCCTGAAGCGGCCGCTTTCCTCGACCGGCTCCGGGCCGCCGGCGCCCCGTTGCCGCACGAAGGAACGGTCCAGCAGGCCCGGGACGGGCACAACGCGAGCGCAGCCACGTTCGCCGGCCCCGGCGAGGCGGTGGCCGACGTGCGGGACGAGTTGGTCGCCGGGGTGCCGGTCCGCATCTACCGCCCCGACGGCGCCGCCGGAGTGACCGTTTTCGCGCACGGCGGTGGGTGGGCGGTCGGGTCTCGGGAGACCTACGACACGCTGTGCCGGGCGCTGGCCAACCGGTCCGGCTCGACTCTGGTGTCGGTCGACTACACGCTGGCCCCCGATGCGCAGCACCCGGTGCAGCTCGAGCAGGTCGCAGCCGTCCTGGATTGGGTGCGCTCGCCTGCTGGCCCAGCGCCCGGCGAACCGGTAGCGGTGGCCGGCGACAGTGCCGGCGGCTTCCTCGTCGCCTGGGCGGCCTACGAGGAGGCCCGCGCCGGTCGGCCGGTGGTGGGTCAGGCGGTCATCTACCCGGCCTTCGATCCCGCGCTGATCACGGACAGCGCCCAGTCGTTCTCCCGCGGCCACTACCTCGAGACCGAGACCATGCACTGGTACTGGGACCTCTACGCGCCGCGCGGCGTCGAGCTGTTGGCCGACGCCGATCTCGGCGCGGTGGCGTCCCTGGTGGCGCCAGCGCTGGTCCTCACCGCCGGCTTCGACCCGCTGCGCGACGACGGCCGCCGCTACGTCGAGGCGTTGCAGCAGGCCGGAGTGGAGGCCGAGCTGCTCGAGTTCCCCGGCCAGATCCACGGCTTCGTCCGCTTCACCGCACTGTTGCCGCAGGCGACCGAAGCATTGGACCAGGTCGGCAGCTGGCTGCGTGGCCGCCTCGACGCGTGACAGCTACCAGGTGGCCACGAAGGTGATCTTGGCTCCCGAGTGTGCGGTGCAGGTGTACGTACGCGAGGGCAGTCCCTGCTTGGGCCCGGGCACCGCGCGCGGGCAGGTGAAGTCGAGTGATTGATACGGCTTCCCGACGCGGTTCCGGCTCCCGATGGCGATCGCGCCTGCCGTCGTACAGGTCGTCCCGGTGGCGGCGATATCGAAGGCCCCGATGTCGCTTTGCGGCATGCCGATCAGCCCACACTTGGTCGGCTGCTCGCACGCGCTCAGCGCCGGCACGACGAGCGCCAGGGCCGCAGCGGCACCGAGCACGGAGCCGGCTCCTCGGCGGGAGAAACGGGAGTGTCGGGACAGTGAAGAAATCGGCATGTGAGCTCCTGTTCGGTTGAGAGCCCGGACACTGCTGTAGACGCGCGAGCCGCACTACCGCCCGAGCGGCCACCGCGCGATGACGTAGGGCCCTTGACCGGTCCGCGCCGGCCTACGCCGCATGGCGCGGTCGATCAGCCCGCGGCGCAGGCGGTGTAGGCGAGGCGCCGGGTCCAACGGATTGCGGTGGCGACCTCGCGCAGCGCCTCCGCGCGCCGCGCGTCGCCGGCCGAGGACAGCGGTCGGCCGCCGGCGGCGAGCCGGACCACGGCTCCCAGCCGCTCGGCGGTCACCAGCACCCGCACCGCATCCGGCGGCGAGCCGGTCGGTAGGCGCAGGTCGGTCGCCCGGCGCCGACGCAATTCCTGGATCGCCTCGAGCGCCTCGGGGCTCAGCTGATCGACCTGCCCGGACGCGAGCAGGACCGCGATCGCCTCCGTCAGCGCGCCGTCGAGCAGGATCTCGGCCTCGCGCAGCCGGGTCGGTGCAGCCGGGCCGTCCGCGACGCGGCGCGCCGGCACCACCGCCAGCCACCGCACTCCGATCACCGGCTCGATTTCGCTGCCACGCACGTCGGGCCGGGGCACCAGCACCAGGCCGGGTCGGGTCACGTCGGCGGGCGTGACGACGACGGCCTCTCCTGCTTCGAGCGCCGTCGGGAGCACATCGGGCCCGAGCCCGTCGGCGTCGCCGGCGACGGGGAGACGCAGCTCGACCGTCGAGGGACCGCATGCTCGAACCGCGGCCAGCAGGCGGACCAGCGGCGCCCCGTCCGGCTCGTCAGGCAATCCGTCGACGGCTGGTGGCAGGTCGCTGTTGCCGACGACGGCCAGCAGGTCATCCGCCGTCGTCCGGTTCTGCAACCACGCGCCGAGCCACGCCGTCAGCACACCGCCCGGAGAACGGACGGTGCTGCTACGGCCGGTGGATACGGCGAAGGAAGCCATCCCCATCCACGCTACCGGCGCGACACCCACTGCTCGTAGCGTGCGGTGCATGACGCGCCCTCCGCTCCCGCCCTTCGACGAAACGAGCGCCCGGAAGAAGGTGCAGGCGGCCGAGGACGCCTGGAACACCCGTGATCCGGAGAAGGTCGCCAGCGCGTACACCGAGGACTCCCACTGGCGGAACCGCGACGAGTTCCTGTCCGGGCGCGCGGAGATCATCGAGTTCCTTCGCCGGAAGTGGGACCGGGAACTCGACTATGCGCTGCGGAAGGACCTCTGGGCGTTCACCGACGACCGCATCGCCGTGCGCTTCCAGTACGAGTGGCACGACGCCGGCGGGCAGTGGTGGCGCTCGTACGGGAACGAGCTGTGGGAGTTCGACGCCGACGGCTACATGCGCCGCCGCGAAGCAAGCATCAAGGACCTGGCCATCACTGAAGGCGAGCGGCGGATCACCGGGCCGCGGGCCGAGGCGGACACCGACGTGCCGCCGCTTCGCTGAACGACGGGCGCGAAGTATCCCGCCACTACACCGGCACCGGCCTTGGTGTTCCCGGACCCGGCGGTGTCTTTCCTGAGGTCGACATCAGATCGAATGTCGTCACGACACCTGAACTGATGTCGACACCGGCAGAACAGAACTGACCTCGGCCGTCACCGGACGCGGTGTCGGAAGGCCGACCGCTGACCCCCCGGGCCGGTTAGCGCCAGCCGGCGCGCAGGCGAGGAAGACGGCGTCGGCCGAGCCGTCGACCAGAAGATGTTCGGCTGCACCGGCTCGGTGATGAGTCCGACGGCGCCGACGGGCAGCCCGCTCGTCTCGCGGACGGCGCGGGCGAACGGCACCTGGTAGCCGGGTCCGACGGTGATCTTCTGCTGCGGGACATTCCCGCCGCTGGACACCTCCAGCAGGTCCACGCGGGGCTGTCCGTGATGGGGCTCGGCGAGCGCACCGCATCGACCACCTCAGCGACCTCGAAGCCGGCCCGATCCGCGCGAACGGCCGCGGCGGCGAAGGCCCGACGGAGCCGTTGCCGGCCCACGGGCGCTGCGTCGACGCCTTCCGGCCGGCGTGCGCCAGCTGAATGCCGGGTACCGCGCCTTGGCCGCGGGACGTGGTGCCGCGCGAGGTCAGGGGCTCGAAGAGAAGACTCGCCCCTACAGCGACGTTTGCAGAAAGCGCAAAATCCCCTGGTTCGACTCGTTGTGGGACGGAATAGCTCTGCAGCTGGCGGTGCTGCTCCCGACGTGCGCATCGACATCTGGTCCGACGTGGTCTGCCCGTGGTGCTACATCGGGAAGCGCCGCTTCGAGCGGGCGCTCGCCGACTTCCCGCACGCCGCTGAGGTGGACGTGATCTGGCACAGCTTCGAGTTGGACCCGCAGGCGCCTCGCGCGACCGACTCGCCGCCCGCGGAACGCCTCGCGGCCAAGTACGGATTGACGGTCGAGCAGGCGCAGCAGGCCAACGAGCGACTGACCAGCACTGCCGCCGACGAGGGGCTCGAGTTCCACCTCGACGAGGCGAGGAGCGGCAACAGCTTCGACGCCCACCGTCTGATTCACCTGGCTGCGGATTTGGGGCCTGCCGGCGCCGGACTCCAGGGGCATCTCAAGGAGCGCCTCCTCCGGGCGTACTTCACCGAGCGCATCGCCATCGGCGAGCCGACCGAGCTGCATCGTCTGGCGGTCGAGGTCGGTCTTGACGCGGATGCGGTTCAGCGGGTGCTCGACGGCGACGAGTACGGCGAGGACGTCCGTGCGGACGAGGCGGAGGCGCACTCCTACGGGATCTCCGGCGTGCCGTTCTTCGTGGTCGACGACAAGTACGGCATCTCCGGCGCGCAGCCGACCGAGCTGTTCACGCAGGCGCTGAATCAGGCGTGGAGCGAGAGCCACTCCGCGTTGCAGACGCTGTCCGCGACCAGCGGGAGCGGACCCGGCTGCGACGGCGACGCCTGCGACGTCTGACGCCGCGTTCGGTGGAGGTTCCGGCGCCGTCACCCGACTGCTTCGCAGGGTGCGGTCAGATGTGCAGCAGGTTGCGCATCACCGCCCACCCCGCCAGGGTCGCGAGGGCGGCCCACGGTGCCCAGGACGGCAGGACACGCGGCGTGAAGCCGAGCGCCCGGCGGAAGCCGACCAGGACCGCCACCGGGAGGAAGGCGACGAACACTGCGTTGTGTCCTGCGGCCGCCAGCACATGACCGTGCGCGAGGTCGGCGAGCGCGCGCAAGGACCCGCAGCCGGGGCAGGACAGCCCCGTCACCTCGCGGAAAGGGCATGCAGGGAACGAACCCGGCCGATGCGGGTCGGCGAGGCGGACGGCGACGGTGGCCACGAGGAGCACCGAAAGCGCTCCCGCGGCCTCCCATTGGCTGACGAGCCGCTCGCGGGCCCGGCTCGTGATCACCGGGTATCCACAAGCTGGAAACTCAGTAGCTGCTCGAGCTCGAGCTCGAGCTCGCGGCGCTGATGACGACGATCAGACCGATGAGGAGCCCCACCCCCAAGCTGACAAAGGTCCAGATCTTGGCGTTCTGCGCCGACTTCTGCGCGCCCTGGAAGTCGCCGATGCCCCACTTCGTGTTCACCTGCGTGGCGAACACGATGGCGGCCACGCCCGTCGGCAGGAAGCAGAAGAGCGTCACCAGGATGGCCGGCACCAGATAGTTCTGCGGGCGTTGCTGGTTCGGCTGTTGCTGGTAGGGCTGCTGCCCGTACGGCTGTTGGTATGGCTGCTGCTGCCCGTACGGCTGTTGGTATGGCTGCTGCTGCCCGTACGGCTGTTGGTATGGCTGCTGTTGCCCATACGGCGGCTGTTGCCCATACGGCGGCTGTTGCCCATACGGCTGTTGCTGCTGTGGTTGTTGTGGCTGTTGTGGCTGCTGCCAGGGAGTGCCGCCACTGCCCCAGTCATCCTCCGAACCCGATCCGCTCCCTGTTGTCACTGCGCCCCATCCTCTCTATCGCTACTCGAGATCCACTGCGTATCTTCGTC
>DATITC010000075.1:0-52155 GCA_035468175.1 Frankiaceae bacterium
GTCGCTGCTGGCTTGCTCCCGGTCGCGGCTTGCCTGCTCCCGGTCCTTGCCGGCCTCGATGCGGTCTGTCTCGGCCTGCGTCCGGTCCACCGCTGCCTCCCGACGATCCTCTCCGGCTTCGTTCCGGCGCTGCTCAGCCTCTTGCCGAGGGACCGCCAGATCGGCGCGGTCTCCCGCGGCGTGGTCGCGGTCCCGGCCGCCGAACGCCCGGTCGATGGCCGACTGTCCGCGGTCGGCCCCGGCGGGTCCCCCGGCGGTGCCGTCTTCGGCCTCCCTCGCCACGGCAGCGAAATCCCGCGATTCGGCGTCGCGGTCCCGGGTTTCGGCGAGCTGATCGGCGCGGTCGGCGGCGTCCATCAGTGTCTGTACGTCGACTTCGTGCTGCGTCCAGACCTCGTCGCGGGTACCGGCGAGCGAGTCACGCCGGTCGGCGGCTCGGTCCCGCTGCTCGGCCGTCGTATCCCGCGCGTCGGCGACACTGTCCCGGTCGTCCGCGTCCCGCTCGCGTGCGGTCAAGGCGTCCTCCCGGTCCCCCTGAGCCGAGGACTCCACGATTCACCTCCCGGTTGTCCGTCGGCGGACGGGGAAGCCTCTCCGCGAGCCGTAGCGCCCAAGGGTAGGCGCGGCGCGTCATTCCTTCACAGCGGCCCCGGCCAGCGATCGAGATGAGCAGGGGGAGTGACGTGGACGACGTGACGCTTCCTCCCTCGGCGGAGGCGGCCGGAACGGCGAGAGAGTTCGTCCAAGAGTTCTGCCGCCGACACGAACTCCCCGGGTCTACGGAGGACGACGCAGTGCTGATCACCAGCGAGCTCGTCGGCAACGCCTGGCTCCACGCCCGCAGCGGCCCCCGTGTTCAGATCGGCTACCAGCAGGGCGTGCTGCGCATTCAGGTCAGCGACGACAGCAACCGACAGCCGGTGCTACGAGAGAGCGCCGCGCTCGACCGGAACGGACGCGGTGTACTGCTCATGGACGCGCTCGCGCACCGCTGGGGAGTCGACCAGTTGCCGGTCGGGAAGACCGTGTGGTTCGAGATCGCCCAAACACTCTGACGGCACACGGGGCAGCCCCAGCAGCAATCGCGGTTCCGATCGACTCTGCAGGCACGTCGTCGTCGTACTAGCTGCGCGCGAACACCGCTGGACCTCGCTCAGGTGCGACCCGTTGGTCCAAGCCCGTGCTGGCACGTGCTGCTCGGCCGTTCCGGCCAATCGAGACTGGGCACATCTATGTGGTGATGGTTGAACAGCCCGGGCTCGTGACGCACGACGGTGTCGAGCTGACGACCGACCTCGACTCCAATCCGATGGCCGCCGGAACCGCCCGCGGGGTCGTGCGGACGGCCGTTCAACGCTGGCACCTGCCGAACCTCGTCGACACCTTGCTGCTGGCCGTCACCGAGTTGGTGACCAATGCCGTCCGGCACGGCCGAGCACCGGTAATTCTGACCCTGCGCCGGACGGCCGGGGAGCTCAGTCTCCGCGTGCACGACGCCGACCCAACGGAGCCGGTACTCAACCCGGAGTGCACCAACGACGCAGACGCCGAGTCAGGCCGGGGCATGCAGATCGTCACGGCGCTTGCCGACCGCACCGGTTGCGAGCAGATCACCGACGACGGCAAGGTGGTCTTCGCCTCGTTCCGCACCCCGCCCCCAGCCGACGGCTGACGGAGCCGCCCCTACCGGCCAGCGCTGAGGCTGCACCAGCTCGCTGGACAGCCACTACCTGGCCGCCCCGCACACACACACAGCCGGAGGGCGGGGCGATCGTGTGGCGCGGGTGCCGCTCGCCGGTAGTCCTAAAGCAGGTCCTCCGAGCCGTGCGCCCGCCGGGCAACGACAGCCTCGTAGTAGAGCGGGCGGCCACGCATGTCGAGGCGGTGGATGTAGCGCTGCTGCGCGATCACCTCGAGCGTGCCCTCGTCCATCAGTCGGCGGACGAGCCCGGCGAAACCGCTCTCGTCCTCGTCACCGAGGAAGCGCTCCTTGATGCAGAAGGCCAACCAGCCGGACGGGCTGACGTAGTGCACGGCCTCCAGGAACGCTTCGGGCGGCATGTCGCCGAAGCCCAGCGCCGCCACGCAGGTGAGGCAGTTGAAGTCGTGCTGGCGCATCCGGTCGCGGTCGGCGTCGCTCAGGTCGGTCAGGTCGACGACCAGATAGTCGTCGTAGACCTCGGGACGGTCACGGAGCGCAGCCTCGGCCGCCTCGGGGATGATGTCGGCACCAACCACCGTGCTGGCACCGAGTGCGCGCATCTCGGCCCCTACCAGGCCGTTGCCGGCACCCACGTCGATCACGCGCAGGCTGGAGGCGTCGTACCCGGTGGTGACGAGCGCCTGCTCGAGCAGGTCCCGCACGACGCCGGGAGAGGTGCACTTCAGTTCGTCGTAGAAGAGCTTCTCGTAAGCGCTGGGAATGTTGTAGATCTCGGCGTAGTCGTGGAAGCGCAAGCGGCGGGAGCGACCGTCGACCTCGACCTCACACCACTCCTGGTCCTGGTCCAAGGAGCCGTCGATCTTTCCGGGCAGTCGGATCACCACGTTCGCAGTGGACGGGGATGGCGACGTCGTTGGGCTCAAGTCCAGCTCCTTCCAGGAGGGTCGAGGACCTAAATAGTAGCCCGAGCAGAATTGTCGACTTCATCGAGCGGGTGTTAGGGACGCAAATTCGTGAGTTTCTGTGTAAGAATTCGGCTTGACAATTCGTGCATTTCGGAACCGTGCGAAACGGATAACCGCTGCTTGTCAGGCGTGTCGCCGTCCTGCGACGGCATCTCGAGTGGAGGACAGTATCCTATAGACCATTAAGTTAGATAGGAAGACGGCCCGGCTCCCCTGAGGAGAGCCGGGCCGTTCAACTGGAACAGGCGTGCAGCTACGCGGAGGCGTCGCCCTCTGTGTGGAGCTCGCCCGCGGCGTCGGCCTCCGTGGCCGGCTCCTCCGAGGTGTCTGCCGCCAGTGATGCGTCACTCTCGGTGACCCCGGCGAGGGGGGAACCCGCAGCCGTGCCCCCGGCCGGTGCGTCGGCGGTGACCGTGACCTCCGGACCACTTCCAGCGGTGGCGGCCGCTGCGGTAGCGGCGTCGGTCGAGGTGGTCGTTGCAGGAGCCTCGATCGTCGGCGTCCCGGTGGCTGGCGCGGTGGTCGGCGATGAGGCCGGGGTACCGGAGCGCGCCGGCGCCTGGTTGGTCATGGCGGCGTCGAAGAGCGGATCGGGCTGGGTCGACCGGCGACGGCGCAGGGTCGAGAAGGCCGCTGCCCCCCCGACCAGGGCCAGCACCAGCAGCAGCCGGCGTCGACCGGTCCGCTTCGGCTTCAGCTTGGCCGTGACGGCCTTGCCGGCCGCGGTCCCAGCCACCTTCCGACCCGTCTTGGTGTCGAGGGCGGACAGGACGGCACCACTCGCCGCCACCTCGGCCCGGGAGAGCAGCTGGCCGCCTCGGTCCTGCAGGACGTCGAAAGCGTCCGATCCCCGGTCCTTGGCCTGTTCCCGTGCGGCGTCGAACACCTCGGGAGCACGCTTGCGCGCGTCCTTCAGCGCTGCCTTCGCCTGCTTCTTCGCCTTGCGGCCGGTCGCCGACGCCAGCGCCGCAGCGTAGGCCGCCTGCTTGGCCGCTTCCTTCTGGGCCTGCTTCGCGGCTCGACCACCCTGCGCCCGAGCGTTGTCGGCCGCCTGCTTGGCCGCCTTCCGGCCCTGCTTGCGTGCCTTACCGGCGAGGTCGTCGGCCTGGGCGCGAGCGTTGTCGGCCGCGTCGTCGAGCGACGACCGAGCCTGCTTGGCGTAGTCCGACTCCGCAGCCGTAACCAGCGCGGACCCCGCCTGGTCCCGTGCCCGGTCGCTGAGCTCCCGGGCGCGCTCCTTGGCCGCCTGACCGGCGCGTTCCGCCTCGGCCCGCGCGGCCTCGAACACCGGGCCGGCCTTGGTCCGCACATCCGAGCGGGAGAGCTTCTCCCCGGCGGCTGCCCCGACCGGACGAGCCTTCCGGCTCGCGGCGCGTCCGACCGAGGATGCCCGTTCGACGGCGGCCTCACCGACACCCGCCGCGGCCCCGGCCGCGCCCACTGCGGCGACGGCCGCCCCGGCGAGCCCCTCAACCGGGTCCTCCCGTGCTGAATCGAAGGCGTCCTTGAGCTCACTCGCGGCACTGTTCGCCATTACCAACCTCCCGCGCGCGGTGTACGCGCGCTTCACCTAGTGCTGTCTGGTTGTCTTCGACCGAGCGGATCGCCACGGCGCGGTCCGTCTCGGGTCGCCGGGACGACGTCCGTCGTGCACCGGACCGGCATCGTTTCACGAAGCCGGAGGAGAGAGCGGAACCGCCCCGTGTCGCGTCCACTGCAGAGCGTGCGGACGCGACCTCGCTGTCGACACTTCCCGGACACCTAGGATCGGAACCGATAACCACGAGCCGAAGATCGGGCGAGTGCGGGTGCAGCGGGTGGAGCGCGCGGGTGAGACCCCTCGTTGACCCCGCCGAGCGCCTCTTGTCGCCAGAACCGACCCTGTTGTACGAGGAGAATCATGGCTGAGGAACTGTTCGCGACCCTGCACACCACGCTGGGCGACATCGAGGTGCGGCTGTTCCCGCTGCAGGCACCCAAGACGGTGGAGAACTTCGTCGGTCTCGCCGACGGCTCGAAGGAGTGGACGGACCCGACGTCGCGGCAGAAGGTCACCGACCGTCCGCTCTACGCCGGCACGATCTTCCACCGCGTGATCGACGGTTTCATGATCCAGGGCGGCGACCCGCTGGGCAGCGGCCGCGGTGGCCCGGGCTACAACTTCAAGGACGAGTTCTCCCCGGACCTCGCCTTCACGAAGCCCTACCTGCTGGCCATGGCGAACTCCGGACCCAACACGAACGGTTCGCAGTTCTTCATCACCGTCGCTCCCACCGCCTGGCTGACCGGCAAGCACAGCATTTTCGGTGAGGTCGTCAGCGGTACCGAGGTCGTCGACGCGATCATCGCGGTGCCCAAGGACCGGCAGGACCGGCCGCGCGAGGACGTGGTGATCAACTCGATCGACATCGAGCGGCGGCCTTCCTGAGTTCCCCGTCTGGCGAGGGGTCGGAGCAGGCCCGACAGGATCCGACAGCTCGTCCCTGCTACCGGCATCCGGACCGCCCCACCTACGTCTCCTGCACCCGGTGCGGGCGGCCGATCTGCGCCGAGTGCATGCGCCCGGCGGCGGTCGGCTTCCAGTGCCCGGACGACGTGGCCGCCGGTGCCCGGTCGCAGCGAACGCCGGTCAACACGCTGGGTGGGCCGGCGACGCAGCGCCCGCCCGTGGTCACGTACGTGCTGGTCGCGCTGAACGTGATCGCCTTCGCCCTGGAGGGCTTCCCGCTCGGCGGTCTGTCCGCGATCCCGAACGACTTCGTGCAACGCTTCGTGCTGTACAACCCCGCCATCGCGGACGAGCCCTACCGGCTCCTGACGGCGGTGTTCCTGCACGCCAGCCTGGTGCACATCGGTCTGAACATGCTCGTCCTCGTCCTCATCGGACGCCAACTCGAGCAGGTCCTCGGGTGGGCGCGCTACCTCGCCGGTTACGTGGTCTCCGGCGTGGGCGGCAGCGTGCTGTTCTACCTGCTCGGCAACTCGACCACCTACGGGCTCGGGGCCAGCGGCGCGATCTTCGGTCTGTTCAGCACCTTCTACCTCGTGGCCCGGCGCCTGCAGGCCGACGCCTCGAGCATTCTCGCGACGATCGGCCTCAACCTCGTGCTCACCGTGCTGATTCCGGGTATCAGCCTCTGGGCCCACTTGGGCGGCCTCGTCACCGGCGCTGTGATCGGCCTCGTCTACACCCAGGTGCCGTCCCGCCCGCCGAGCCTGAAGGCCGTTCAGCTCGCGCTCGTAGCGGGCATCGCCGCCCTGCTCGTCATCGCGGTCGTGGTGCGCTCCGCCAGCGTCGCCTGAGCTCGTCCGCCACCGCCTCCGGGTCGACACCGAGCCGGTGCCGGGAGAGCACGACCAGTCGATCGCCGAGGTCGATTTCCAGCGACGCGAGCCGGACCAGGCCGCGCGAGGTGGTGGTCGCCTCGATCCGCTCGACGTCCGACCATCGGATCCGCTCGTTCCGACGCGGTGCGGTGCCGAGCAGCAGCCCCTCCTGATCGGCGACCAAGGGAGTTCCATACCAGAGGTCGAGTCCGGTGAGGACGAGCAGCACGCCCGCGATCACGATGAAGGCGATACCGCTACCGAGAGCGACCGGCCCCGCCGCCGAGGTCACCGCGAGCCCGAGAGCGACGAGCGCTCCTGCGGCGTACGACCAGGGGCGCCACGCCGGTGGCCGAAAGCTGAGCTGGTCCCGCGCCGCCTCGTTCACGGTCTGGGCGCCGGGAGTTCGAGAACGAAGCGTGTCAACCCGGAAAAGAACGGGAATTCGTGCTCAAGGCCAGCGGCCGAGATGCCGAAGAACCCGGAAGGACCGAAGACCGCTGTGTCGCCTCGGCGAGGCGCTATCCACACTGTGGATAACGTCTGGGGACAAACCACAGCGGTGAAGTTCCACGTCTGTGCTGCGCTCTGATCTCGCCCTTGACCTGGGACGATGCACCCGCGACGACGCACCGGGACGCCACCGATCAGCGCCAGCGGGTGGCCAGGCCCAGACCGACGACGACGAAGCCGAAGCCCACGAGCAGGTTCCAGCCGCCGATCGGCGCCTGAACGCCGGGCAACCCTCCGTTGGACAGGTAGTACGCGAGGAGCCAGGCGACTCCAAGGATGAACATCGCGAGGATCAGCCCGCCGTACCACGGCGGGGACGGCGGGGGCGCGGCCCGCTTGGCCTGCGCCGCCGGGCTGGCGACGACGGGCGCGCTCTTCTTTCGGCGGCGACGCGAGACAGGCACTCCAGCACTCCAGCGGCAGGGCGGCACAATGAGGTCCCCTGGAGCCTAAGGGGAGGATCGCCGCGGGCCAGGTCAGCGCGGCCGACGGAAGGAGCGGTGGATCGCATGCCCCCACCGGTCCCACCGGGTTCACCGGCCCCAACCGGTGACCATCAGACGGCTCGCCGCCGCCGGAGCCGGTTCCGCGTCGTCGTGCCGCTGGTCGCCGCGGCGGCCGGCCTCCTGATGTCGACGGCCGCGGCGACCTCCCGAGGCACGGAGCTGCGCGGGCAACGCGACCAGCTGCCGCAGCTGGTCGTCGCCCAGCAGGGACGGGTGGCGGACCTCGAGGGGCAGGTCTCCCGGCTTCGCGGCGACGTGGAGGCCCGGACCCAGGCGCAGGCCGGGGCGGACGTCGGGGTGGCCGACGCCACGTCTGCCGCAGCCCGGCTCTCCGGCCCGGCCGGATTGGTGCCGGTCACCGGGCCCGGCCTCACCGTGAGCCTCAGCGACGCTCCGGCGCAGGCCCGTTCCCGGCCGCTGCCGCCGGGAGTGCCGCCGCCGACCGCGGACGACCTGGTCGTGCACCAGCAGGACATCCAGGGCGTCGTCAACGCTCTCTGGGCCGGCGGTGCCGAGGCGATGACGATCATGGGGCAGCGCGTGGTGGCCACCACGGCGGTCCGCTGCGTGGGCAACACGCTGCTGCTGCACGGCGCGGTCTACTCGCCACCGTTCGTCGTGAAGGCGATCGGCGACCCCACCAGCCTCACCGCCGCCCTGAACGACGCGTCGAGCGTCCAGATCTTTCGGCAGTACGTGGACGTGTACGGGCTCGTCTTCACCATGGCCACGGAGCGTTCGATGCTGCTGCCCGCCTACACGGGGTCGGTTGAAGTGAGCATCCGCCCGCTGCCCTGATCTGGCGTTGGCTGGATCACGCCGGATTCGGTTGATGATTAGTCCCGGTTGGCCAAGTGGGACACTTTGCTCATGCCGGACCTCGCCCCAGAAGTCAGGAGTCCAGCTGTCCGGAGCCCAGCCGTCCGGAGCCCAGCCGTCCGGAACTCAACTGTTCGGTGCCCAGCTGTTCGTAGCCCACCTGTCCTGAACCCAGCCGTTCGGACTGGGCCGGAAACCCGCCCGTGGCTCCGCTGCTACGACGCCGACGTCCCCGCCGACGTCGAGGTGCCTGACCGTCCTTTCGTCCACCTGTTGGACGAGACCGCGGACCGTTGGCCGGGGTCGCCCGCGCTGTCGTACCTCGGCCGGGACATCACGTATCGGGAGCTGCGGCACGATGTCGAGCAGCTGTCCACGTGCCTTGCCCGGCTCGGGGTCTCGCGCGGCGACCGTGTCGCGCTGGTCCTCCCGAACTGCCCGCAGTTGGTCATCGGCGTGTTCGCGGTGGTGCGGCTAGGCGCCGTCGCGGTCCCGCTCAGCCCCGCTATGTCTAGTGAGCTGCTGACCGAGGCCTTCGTCGACTCGGGGGCGGAGGTGGTGATCTGCCTCGACCGCGTCTATCAGCGGGTGGCGGATGCACGGAGCGATCCCGCCACCGCCCTCCGGGAGGTCGTCGTGACCCTCCGGGCCGACTACCTGCCGGCACTGGACCGCATCACCCTCACGGTTCCGACGCGCTCGGTGCGTCGTGAGCGGGCCCGGGCATGCGGTTCGGTCCCCCTTGGCGCCGGGGTGCGGATGTGGAGCGAGGAGCTCCGTCGTGCGCGAGGGGTACCGGTTCCCCCACCCGGCTGGAAGGAGTCATCCCCGAGCACGGATCCGGCGGTCATCGTCTACCCACCGCGACCCGCAGACCCGGCTTCGCCCGGTGGTGGGCAGCTGCGGGGCGTCGTCCTCACCGGTCGCAACCTGTGGGCGGCCGGCGCCCAGGCAGCCGCCTGGCTGACACACGTCCGACCCGGACGCGAAGCCATCCTCGTCGGCGTTCCGCTGACCACCGCCGAAGGGCTCGCGCTGTGCGTCAGCGCGGCCACCCTGCTGGGGGCGGCGGTCCAGCTCATCCCGCTGCCGTTCGCCGAGGCGGTGCCGACCGCGGTCAGCGGGCTTCGACCGAGCGTCGCCATCGGACCCCCCGCGTTCCTCGACGAGATCCTCGGTCCCGGCGATCGGAACGACGAGACCGTCGTCGACCTGCGATCGCTCCGCCTCTGCGTGACCGGGCCGGATCTCCTGGACCCGGCGGACGTGGACCGCCTGGAGCGGCTGTCCGGAACTCCGGTGGTGGACGGCTCGAGCGTCCCCGGGGCACCGGTGCTGCTCGGCCGCCCGATGCGGGCCGGCCGCCCCGGGGACGAGCACCCGTCGTCGGACGGCCGGGGACCGCGTCCGATCGGCATCCCGCTGCCGTCCACGGACGTCCGGATCGTGGATCCGGCCGGCGTCCCGCTTCCACCGGGCCGGGCCGGCCGCCTCGAGGTGCGAGGCCCCCAGGTCTCCGCCGAGGTATGGGGACATCCGGAGGAGACCGAGGCCCTGCTGCACGACGGCTGGCTCATCACCTCGCTGATGGGCTGCCGGCACCCGGACGGCTGGATCGAACTGCTCCGCTGATCGGCGCCGCCGACCAGCCCAAACCCTGCCGCACACCCTTCCGGCAAACTTGAAGCGGTGAGCAGGATCCTCGTCGTCGACAACTACGACTCGTTCGTCTTCAACCTCGTGCAGTACCTCGGGCAACTCGGGGCCGAGTGCATCGTGCGGCGCAACGACGAGGTGGCGCCGGATGAGGTCGCCGAGCTCGGCGTCGACGGCGTGCTGCTCAGTCCGGGTCCGGGGCATCCGGACGAGGCCGGGGTCAGCGTCCCCATGGTCCGGCACTGCGCGCAGACGCACACGCCGATGCTCGGCGTCTGCCTGGGACATCAGGCGTTGGGCGTCGCCTTTGGCGGCCGCGTGAGCCGTGCTCCCGAGCTCCTGCACGGCAAGACGAGCCTGGTCAGCCACCCTCCCGTCGGGAACCGCGACAGCATCCTCGTCGACCTGCCCGAGCCGTTCGTGGCGACCCGCTACCACTCGCTGGCCGTCGACGCGGACAGCGTCCCGGCCGAGCTGGAGGTCACCGCGGTGACCGGGAGTGGCGTCGTCATGGGACTGCGGCACCGCACCTTGCCGCTCGAGGGCGTGCAGTTCCACCCGGAGTCGGTCCTGACCCAGGGCGGCCATCTCATGCTCGCCCGCTGGCTCGCCGACTGCGGTGACCCGAGTGCGGTGGACCGGGCGCCGGAGCTGTCTGCCGAGATGGACGGACTGCGCGCCACCGCTTTCGCCTCCTGACCGCCCCGCATGGCTTCGGTTCGGCGAAGGCCGCAGGCTCCGGCTCAGGGCTTCTTCGGGGTCGCGGACGGCGTCGGCGTCACCGACGGGCTCGGGGTCACGGACTTCGACGGTGTTGGGGTCGGGCTCGGGGCCGAGGCCTGCGCGACCACGAGCGATACCCGTCCGCCCCGGCTGATCGACGAACCCGGCGAGGGGGACTGTTCGAGCACGGTGCCCGGCGGCTTGTCGCCGGCCGGCCGCTGCGAGATCTGAGGGGTCAGGCCCAGCCCGTTCAGCGTCTGGGTCGCCTGCGACACGGACTGGTTGATCAGGTTCGGCACCGTCGTGGACCCGCTGACCACCTGCAGGGTGACCGTGCTGCCGGACGGCACCGACGTCCCGGCAGCCGGGCTGGTGCCACTGACCGTTCCCGCCGGCCGGGACAGGTCGCTCACGGTCGTCGTCGCCACCTGCAACTGCATCGCCTGCAACTGCCGGGTCGCCTCATCCTGCGACAGTCCGGTCACGTCGGGAATCAGGCGCGTTCCCGGCCCGCGGGAGAGTACGAGGTCGACCGGGGAGTCCTCATCCACCACGGACCCCGCGGCCGGGTGCTGGTCGATGACCAGCCCCGGCTGGACCGCGCTCTCCCGCTCGGTGATCGTGCCGGGTCGGAGCCCCTGTTGCCCGAGTGAGGCGACCGCGGAATCCTGGGTGGCGTTGATCAGATTCGGCACGGTGGTGGTTCGCGTTCCCGCCAGCAGCCCCCGGGCGAGCAGAGCGGCTCCGACGAGGGCGGCGACCACGACGACGGCCAGCAGCCCGTACAGCAGCCGTCGGCGCAGCGCCCGGTGGTCGCGCGGCCGCCGGCCGTCCGGGTCGGTCATCGGCTGCCGGAGGACCGGCGTAGCGAGCACCTTGGTGCCGGACAGCACCCGTTCGAGGTCCTCGCGCATCTCCAGCGCGGTCTGGTAGCGGTTGTCCGGGTTCTTCGCGAGCGCCTTGAGGACGATCGCGTCCAGGTCCGGCGGCAGGTCCGGTTCTAGCGTCGATGGCGGTGGCGGGTCCTCGCGGACATGCTGGTAGGCGATGGCGACCGGGGAGTCGCCGGTGAACGGCGGCCGGCCGGTCAGCAGCTCGTAGAAGAGCACACCTGCGGAGTACAGGTCGCTGCGCGCATCGACCGACTCACCCCGGGCCTGCTCCGGGGACAGGTACTGCGCCGTGCCCATGACCGCCGCCGTGGCCGTGACGGTCGAAGTGGTGGCGGCGATGGCCCGGGCGATACCGAAGTCCATGACCTTCACCGCGCCCTCGGGCGTCAGCATGACGTTACCGGGCTTGATGTCCCGATGGATGATCCCGGCCCGGTGGCTGTACTCGAGGGCCGAACAGACGTCGGCGACGATCTCCGTCGCCCGCTGCGGCGTGATGCGCCCCTCCGACTGCAGGACCTCGCGCAGCGTCAGGCCACGGATGTACTCCATGACGATGTAGGGCAGCGGCGGGGTGGGACCGTTGTCCTGGCCGGTGTCGTAGACCGCCACGATCATCGGGTGGTTCAGCGACGCGGCTGCCTGGGCCTCCCGCCGGAACCGGCTGAGGAAGCTGGGGTCCCGGGCCAGATCGCTGCGCAGCACCTTGACGGCGACATCGCGGCCCAGCCGGGTGTCCGCCGCCCGGTACACCTCGGCCATCCCGCCGTGCCCCAGCAGGCCGCCCAGCTCGTAACGACGCCCGAGGAGTCGGGCTCCTGGCGTTCCGGACGAGGAGGTCTCGGTCATCGAGCCCCCGTTCGGCGTCCGCCCCGTTCTCCCACGGGGTCAGCGGCAGCTCCGCTCACCCGGTCCCGGCTCCCGGGACCGGCGGCACGCTGACCCCGCCGCTGTTGCCTTTGCCGTTCCCGCCGCTGTTCCCGTTACCGCTGCCGCTGGACTGCGTGGGCGCCGCCGACGACTGGGTCGGACGGGGGGTGGGCGACCGGGTCGGCTCCTGGGTCTGGGTCTGGGTCGGCGTGGGCGCACTCGTCTGCGCGAGCCGCGAGGTGATCGAGATGACCGACCCGTTCGTCACCTGACCCGTCGGGCTGATCGAGGTGACCGTCGCGTCGGGGCTGGTGGACCCGGACAGCGAGAACCCGAATCCGAGCGCGCCGAGGTCGGAACGCACGTTGCCGAGCCGTCGTCCGATGTAGTCGGAGGCGTTGACCGTCGTCGTCGCCGGCTGGACCTGCTGGTTGCCGAAGGTGAGCGTGACGGTCGAAGCCTTCTTCGCCTTGTGCCCGGCGGACGGGTCCTGGGACTGCACGACACCGTCGCGGGACCCGTTGACCGCCACCGTGAAGCCGGCGGTGCGCAGGATCGTCTGTGCCTGGCTGAACTGCTGACCCTTGACGTCGGGCACGGCGTTGCCGGAGTTGACGGTCCGGAACAGGGCGAACAGCCCGATGAGGACCGCCAGCAGCACCAGCCCGATCAGCGGGGCGCGCAAGTTGCGCCGACGACGGGGCGGAGGCCCAGCCGGCGGCGGCCGACGTGGCGGCATCTGCCCGGTCCGGGGGAGTACCTCGGTGCCCCCGGTGCGGGTCCCAGCCATCCGAGCCGTGGGTGGCATGCCCATCGCCGGCATCGGCCGGGTGCCTTGCAGTCCGTCCCGCAGCGCGAGAGCGGCCCGCCCGAAGTCACCCGCCGTCGGGGGACGATCAGGCGGGTTCTTCGCCATCGCGCGGCCGACCAGCTCCCGGACCTGCAGCGGGATCTCCGGCGGCAGCGGGGGCGCCTGTTCCCGCTGGTGGGCCAACGCGACCGCCACCGGGTTGGTGCCGGCGAACGGGCGCCGACCGGTCAGGCACTCGTAGGCCACGATTCCCAACGAGTAGATGTCGCTCGGCGGACCGACATCGTCGCCGGCGGCCTGCTCAGGGGAGAGGTAGAACGCGGTACCGAGGACGGTGCCGGTACGGGTCAGCGGCACCGCGTCCGCGGCCCGGGCGATGCCGAAGTCCGTGACCTTCACCGTGTCGTCCGCCATGACCAGCAGGTTGCCGGGCTTGATGTCGCGGTGGACCACGCCCGCCTCGTGCGCCGCCTGCAGCGCCAGCGCGGTCTGGCCCACGATGTTCATGACGCGAGCCGGAGCGAGCGGTGCCTCGGCGGCCAGCAGGGCGGACAGCGGCGGCCCCGGCACGAGCTCCATGACCAGATAGGCGCTTCCGCCGGCCACGCCGCCGGCCGCCCCGTCGACCGGCACCTCGCCGTAGTCGTAAACGGTGGCGATGCCGGAGTGCGAGAGCATCGCGGTGTTCCGGGCCTCGGCCCGGAACCGTTCGACGAAGGTCGGATCCTCGGCGTACTCGGCCTTGAGTACCTTCACCGCGACCTGACGGCCAAGCGTCTCATCGTCGGCGCGCCAGACCTCGCCCATGCCGCCCACGGCGACCACACCGGTCAGGCGGTAACGCCCGCCGAGCACGTCTCCCTCACGCATCCTGCGAACGACCTCCTCTCACGCCCACCACGGTCACCCCAGCCACGGTCACCTCAGCCACAGTCACCCCAGCCACAGTCATGCCAGCCACGGTCATCCCAACCCGAGGGCGGCGGACATCACCTGGCGCGCGATGGGAGCGGCCACAGTGCCACCCTGGCCGCCGTTCTCCACGATGACCGCGACCGCGACCTGTGGGTTGTCGGCCGGCGCGAAGCCGACGAACCAGGCGTGCGTCGGGCGGCCCGGCACGTTCTCCGCGGTGCCGGTCTTGCCGGCGACCGGCACCGACAGCTGTGCCGCCGTGCCGGTGCCGTTCTGGACGACGCTCTGCATCATCTGGTTGAGCTCGGAGGCGACGTTGCCGTCGATCGGCCGGGCCATCTCCTCGGGAGAGGTGGTCTGCAGCGTGGTCAGGTCCGGGGCGAGGGTCTTGTCGACGATGTAGGGCTTCATCTCCCGGCCGCCGTTCGCGACGGTGGCGGCGACCATCGCCATCTGCAGGGGGGTGACGAGGACGTTGGCCTGCCCGATCGAGGAGAGCTCGGTCTGCGCGTCGTCGAGCCCGGACGGGAACCGGCTCGTCGAGGTGGGCAGCGGGAACCCCGAGAGCGGCGTGTTGAACCCGAACGCCTCGGCCTGCCGGCGCAGCGCTTCGCCCTTGCCCGGGATCGAGATGCCGAGCTTGGCGTAGGCGGTGTTGCAGGAGGTGGTGAGCGCGTCGATCATGGTCGTCGTTCCGTTGCCGCCGCAGCTCTCCCCCTGGAAGTTCGGCAGCGTGGTCCGGGTGTTTGCCAGGACCAGTGACCTGGGTGCGTCGATCTGCGACTGGCTGGTGTAACCATTCGAGAGGGCGGCCGCCGAGGTAATGATCTTGAAGGTCGATCCGGGCGGGTAGAGCCCCTGTGCCGGCCGGTTGATCAACGGATCGTCCGGGTCGTTCGCCAGCGCCTGCTCGGCCGAGGTGGCCTTCCGACCGTCGTGGCTCGCCAGGGGACTCGGGTCGAACCCCGGCTGGGTCACCATCGCGAGTATTGCGCCGGTGGTCGGGTTCAGCGCGACCACTGCGCCCTTCCGGCCGCCGAGCGCGGTGGCGGCGGCCTGCTGAACCTCAGGCTTGATGGTGAGCACGACCGATCCACCCTTGACCTTTCGGCCGGTGAACAGGTCGGAGATGCGCTTGACGAACAGCCGTTGGTCCTCGCCGGAAAGCAGGTCGTCCTCGGACTTCTCGACCCCGGTCGAGCCGAAGAAGCCGTAGTAGCCGGTGAGGTTCGAATAGAGCTGCGCGCCGGGGTAGGTGCGCTGGAACTTGTACTGGTCGTTCGAGGGGACCGATTCAGCGATCGCGCGGCCGCCCACGACGATGGGACCGCGTTCCCGGGAGAGTCGCGCGTTGATCTGCCGGCTGTTCTCCGGCCGGTTCCGCAGCGACGTCGCCTCGACGACCTGCACGAGGTTGTCGCCGAGCAGCAGGATCAGCACGAGGGTGAGACAGCCGATGGCGACGCGCCGGATGGGCCGATTCATGGCTTGACCCGCTGCGCCGGGGCTGTCATAGCTGCACTGCCTGGGTCGGGCTGTCGGAGATGGCCCGCGGGTCGTAGAGCGGAGCGTTACCGCTCGGCGGCGGCGGCCGACGCCCGGCGTCGCTGATCCGCAGCAGCAGGCCGAGCAGCGCCGCGTTGGCCATCATCGAGCTTCCGCCGTAGGCGAGGAACGGCATGACCAGACCGGTCAGCGGGATGACCCGGAGGACTCCGCCGGCGACGACGAACAGCTGGATCGCGAAGGCGGTGGCGAGGCCGGCGGCGAGCAACTTGCCGAACCCGTCCCGGGCGATCAGGGCCACCCGCAGGCCTCGGGCGATCAGCAGCCCGTAGAGCACCAGCAGGGCCATGACGCCGACGGCGCCGATTTCCTCACCGAGGCTGGAGAGGATGAAGTCGGTGTTGGCAAACGGAACGATCTCGGGCCGTCCGCGACCCCAGCCGGTACCGAACAAGCCGCCGGTCGCGAACCCGAACAGGCCCTGGACCAGCTGGTAGGAAGCACCCTGCGGCCGGCCGGCCTGGAACGGGTGCAGCCAGATGTTCACGCGCTCCTGTACGTGCGCGAAGCTCTGGTAGGCGAGGTACGCCCCCGCGACGAACATGGTCATCCCGATGATCAGCCAGCTGGCCCGCTCAGTGGCGATGTAGAGCATGACGAGGAAGATCGAGAAGAACAGCAGCGACGTGCCCAGGTCCTTGACGATCACCAGGACCATGAGGCTGGCCAGCCACGCGGCGACGACCGGGCCGAGGTCCCGGGCTCGGGGGAACGGGATCCCGAGGTAGCTGTGGGTGACCACGGAGAGGACCTCGCGCTTGCGGACCAGGTATCCCGCGAAGAACACGATGAGCAGCAGCTTCGAGAATTCGCCCGGCTGGAACGGGATCGGCCCCAGCCGCAGCTGGATGCGGGAGCCGTTCACGGTCTGACCGATGCCCGGCACGCCGAGCAGGGCGAGGAGTCCGAGACCCAGGAAGCCGGCGGTGTAGGTGTAGCGGGCGAGGACGCGATGATCGCGGACGAAGAACAGGACGCCGATCAGGATCACGACGCCGACCAGGGTCCAGATCAGCTGCATGGGAGCGTACTGCGACGGGGCGGACTTACCCAGCCGGGCGGCCCGATCGGCGAGGGCCAGGTCGATCCGGTAGATCATGGCGAGCCCGATGCCATTGATCAGCGCCATGATCGGCAGCAGCAGGGGATCGGCGGCCGGTGCGAGCTTGCGGATCGCCAGGTGGGCGACCAGGTAGAGCGCGAAGAAGCCGGCCCCGTAGTAGCCGACGGCGCCCGTGATGTGGCCGTCCCGGGCGAGCACGATCGCTGCGACCGCACCCGTCGACAGCAGACAGGCGAAGATCAGCAGGAACAGCTCGGTGCCCCGGCGGGACGCTCGCACCGGCAGAAAGGTCCGGGTGTTGCTCACGGGCCACCCGCCCCCGAGCACTGAGCCGGTACGACCGTGCTGCCTGTCGGACCCGAAGCGGTTGGCGCCGGCACCGGAGCGGTGGAGTGGGTCCGCGCGTCCGGCGGGATCCGCGGCCCGTTGTCGGACGACGACGGCAGCGTGCGGAGGGTGTTGATGAACCGTTCGGCGTCGCCCCGGCTGTTGGCGACGTAGCCGCTGCGGATCCGACCCTCGTCCACCGGCTGCAGGCAGCTGAGCGGGAAGTACGTCCGGCTGACCGAGGACAGCGGGATGCCGATCGGGCGGGACTGCACGCCGTGGAACAGCGCGACCCGCCCGTTCGACTCCGCGACGTACCACTGGGTGCGTGAGAAGGCCCAGAGCCCGCCGATCAGGACGACGACGATGAGCACCCCGAGACCGATGATCAGCCGGCTGCCGCTCGAGCGCCTGCCGCGCCGGCCGGCTTCGCCCGACGCGCCCGGGGGCAGCCCGTCGGCGTCGTCCACGATCGGGGTTCCAGCCGGAGGCGTGTCCTTGATCGAGCTCCCGGCGGCCGAGCCGGGGCCGCCGAGGGACGGGGCACCGACGAGCGTCGGGGAGGTGCCGACGCCGCCGCCGTCGGCTCCGCCGTCCGCGGGAGGACCGTCGGCGTCACCGGGTCCAGCGACGCGGTGGAACCCGGTGATGTCCGCGTCGTGCTCGCCGACCGGCGGTGCCTCCTGGCCGGTTCCCGCGGTTCCAGCGCCTGCGCTCCCACCGGCCGGACTCCCTCCGGCCGGGCTTCCACCGCTGCCCGCTCCGGAACTCCGCCGCCGACCCGGAAGCAGCTTGCGGGCCTTCTCCGCCGCGCTGGCGAGGTGACCGCCGGTCGAGTTGATCGCGAGCCGGGCCGCGCCGGGCACCGAGTCCTTCTCAGCCGCCGCTCCCGCCACCATCGGGGTGTCCGACAGGCCGGCGGTGTCCTCGACCACGTCGGCGATGACGACGGTGACGTTGTCGGGCCCGCCGCCCTTGAGCGCGAGCTCGATCAGCCGTTCGGCGGCGACGTCCGCGTCCGGGGACGTCAGGGTCTCCGCGATGGTCTCCTCGTGCACGACACCGGAGAGGCCGTCGCTGCAGAGCAGGTACCGGTCGCCCTGGCGCAGTTCGCGCAGCGAGAGGTCGGGTTCAACCCCCTCCCGACCGTCGAGAGCCTGGGTGAGCAGAGCGCGCTGGGGGTGGCGCTCCGCCTGTTCGAGGGTGATGCGCCCCTCGTCGACCATGCGCTGCACCAGCGTCTGGTCGTGCGTGACCATCGTCAGCTCGCCGTCCCGGAGCAGGTACGCACGGCTGTCCCCGACGTGCGCGACGCCGAGCCGGCTGCCGGAGGCGAGCAGCACCGTGAGGGTCGTCCCCATCCCGTCCAGCTGGGGTTCGGACGCCACCATCTCCCGCAGGTGCTCGTTCGCCTCCTGGACGGCGGCGGCAAGGGCGTCGAGCAGGTCGACGCTGACCTCGTCCTCGTCCAGATGGGCGAGCACGGAGACCGCCGCCGAGCTGGCGACCTCACCGGCGGCGTGCCCTCCCATGCCGTCGGCGACCACGGCGAGGCGCGAACCCGCGAAGGCGGAGTCCTCGTTGCCTTCGCGGACGTTGCCGACGTGCGAGCGGACGGCGTACCGCAGACGCAGGGTCACCGGCGGAGCTCCATGACGGTCTTGCCTATGCGTACGGGTGCGCCCAGCGGGACCGGTGTCGGCCTCGTGATCTTCGTGCGGTCCAGATAGGTCCCGTTGGTCGAGCCGAGGTCCTCGACCAGCCACTGGCCGTTGTTGGGAACCAGCCGGGCGTGGTGCGCGGAGGCGAAGTCGTCCTCGAGTACCAGCGTCGAGTCAGCGGCGCGACCGACTGTGACCGCGCCGCTACCGAGCGGCACCGTCGTCCCGCGTAGCGCGCCGGCGGTCACGACCAGCTTGCTGGGGGCCCGGCCGCGGCGGGAGGACCGCGGCGGCGGGGGCGGCGCTTGCGGGCGCGGGGCACTCGATCGACGCTGCTGGCGTCGCGTCGGACCGAACAGGTCGGCGCGCACCGCCCGGACCGCGGACAGCACGAACAGCCACAGCAACGCCAGGAAGGCGAGCCGGACGGCGAGGTAGGCGGCTTCGTTCATCGGAGCCCGATCATGCGTCGTCTGTCATGGGCACCGGCTCAGGCCTCGTTCGACGCGCCGGAGCCTTCGCCGCCCTGACGTCCGCCACCGCTCCGGGGTGTCTCGTCCTTGCGGTACACCAGCGCGCTCTTGCCGACCTCGATGCGGTCCCCGTCGCGGAGCTGGATCGGGTTGGCAGGCGTCGACGCCTTGCCGTTCACCTTGCTGCCGTTGGTCGAGCCGAGATCGCGGTAGGCGTGCCCGCGCTCGCCGATCTGCTTGATCTCACCGTGTCGCCGGGAGACGCCGGTGTCGGCCAAGCGGAGATCGGCCTCCGACCCACGACCTATGACCACCAGCTCCTTGTCCAGGGAGTACTCGTTCTCGGCTCCGCTGGCCTCGGCCGTGCCCGCACGGACACTCCCACCGCTGGTGAGCACCAGCCGGGGGCGGCCGTTGCTCTCCTGCGACCGGTCGTTGGACTGGTGGCGTCCGGCGCCAGGACCGGTCAGACCGGGGGCTGAGCCCACCGCGCTGTCCACCCGGTAGATGCCCAGCTGCAGCTCGGGGTCGTGCTCGAGGCGGACCAGCACCGGCCCGACGAATGTGTACCGCTGTTCGGCTGCGTGCTCACGGACCAGCGTCGCGAGCTCCTCGCCGAGCGCATGCGAGTACGGCGACAGGCGCTCGTAGTCCTGATCGGAGAGGTGGATCGTGAACTCGTTCGGCACCAGGCTGCGGGTGGCGCTGATGGCCTTGCGATCGTCGCATTCGCGAGCGAGCGCACCGGCGAGTTCGACCGGCTCCACGCCGCCCTTGAACACCTTGGCGAAGGCCCCCTCGACGAGACCGCCGAGACGGCGTTCGAAGCGCTGCAGGACGCCCACGCCTCGCCTCCTTTCCGCCGTCGGTCCCCCAAGAGGGTGCGTGCGATCGTATGTGCCCGGCTCCGAGCCCCTACGCCGCAACCATTGCTGGACAACCACCACTGGCCGGTCGCCCCAGAAAAACCTAGCGAAGCAGGGTCAGGACGGGGTTACCGGCTCTTCCGGTGTGCCTCTTCCGGTGGCCATTGCCCCGTCGAACGGCAGGGCGAAACACTCGGGCCGAGACCGATCCGGGCCGAGGTGATCCAGCTCTCGCGGGCGACGGGGAGGAGCGCCTGCACGCCGGGAGGCAAGGGCCGCATCGTGATAGTTTTCCAAGGTCATTGCGGGCGAGTGGCGGAATGGCAGACGCGCACGGTTCAGGTCCGTGTGTCCGAAAGGACGTGAGGGTTCAAGTCCCTCCTCGCCCACCCAGCACCAAAAATCTCCGTCTCGGCCCGGTCGGGCGGCCGGCCGTGTCCGACGTCACCGGTTGCGTCCTGCTGCCACGGCCGTAGTAGGTGGTTCGCCATGACCGGACCCGGTTTCCGGCGTCTGGGAGAGCCCGCCCGATGGCGCGCCGATCTTGCCAGCGACCGACGGCTCTTGGTCGGCCGAGTCGACCAAAACCGCCTCGCCCGGAGGTTCCGAACCGCACGCGGATCGGTGGTGGCCACCCTTGCCGTGCTCCTGCCGCCGCGACCTACGCCAGGGGTAGTGCGCCTCCGTGATCCGTCGGCTGACCGATGGGCAAGGACTCCGGGGCACTCTGTCCGCCGTCAGCATCGATAGGATGGCGGAGTTCGCCGCTATCGAGCCACCGGTCCAGCGGCAACCCGGACCCGGTTCCCCGGCTCCGGCGTACTCTCACACCTCTTTGCCCCGAGGACGTGCGACATGATCACGAACGAACTGATGCGGCACCTGCTGACCGACATCCCGGACGACGACCGTCGACACCTCGTTGAGGTGGTGGACCGGAACCACGCGGAGCAGCTGTCGCGCAAGCGTCGCAGCCCGGTCTCGCCGGACGGCGCCGAGCTGCACGTGCTGCACGACTGGGACGACGACTCGAACTGACCCCGCCGGGGTCTGCAATACCGCGCCCCGCGTCGCGGTTCTGCCCCGCGCCTCCGCCCCGCCGGTCCTGTCGTTACTCTGCGCAACGCAGGATTACAGGTCATGCTTACCTAGAGGGCCGGCAGGTTACGGGAGGCCCGCATGCTCGGCCTTGCCGGCGCGGACGGCCCGGCCGGCCCGGTCGCCGAATGGATCGGCCGCGTCGAGGACGTGACGGAGGAAGCCGCAGCCCGCGGCCGCGCCGATGCGCTCGCTGCTGCGACGGCCGCCCTCGCGCGGACGGTGACGGTCGAGGACCTCCTCGCGTGCATCGAGAACGTTTTGCTCGACCTGCTCGGTGCTCGCGCATGCGCGTTGTTCACGCCGGACTTCGACGGAGCATGCACCGACGCGCTGCTGCCCGAGCGCCTCCCGCCGGTGCCGGGCCTCGAGGTGGCGGCCCGCTACCGGTCCGCGACCGGCTCTGACGTCGGTGGTGACTGGTACGACGTCCTGCAGCTCTCGAACGGGACGGTGGGGCTCGTCCTCGGGGATGTGATGGGCCGCGGCGTCCGGGCCGCCAGCACGATGGGCCAGGTCCGTAACGCCCTTCGAGGCATCGCGGTGGCGGACCCCACCCCAGTGGGGATGCTGACCCACCTCGACCGGTTCTTCACCTGCTTCGACCCGGACGAGATCACGACGCTGGTCATCACCGTGATCGACACGACGACCGGTGCCCTGCACGTGGGGAAGCTGGGCATCTGCCACCGCTACTGCTCCGCGCCGACGGCCGGACCGGGTATCTCGACGACGGCGCTTCTACACGGCTCGGCGTCCCGACCGAGCGGGTGGCGTGCAAGGGCACGACCTTGCTGCCGGGCGATCTCCTGGTGATGTGCAGCGACGGTCTGATCGAACGACGGCACTGGTCCCTGTCCGACGGGCTGGCCGTGTTGGAGTCGGCAGCCCGTCGAATCGCCGAGCAGGACCTGTCGGTGGAGGAGAGGGCCGACGCCCTGCTGCGGGAAGTGCTGGACGGCTCGCCGACCGACGACGACGTCTCACTGCTCCTGGTTCGCCTGCCTGCCTGATCGCACGGACGCGGCACCGTCCCTTCAGACGCCGAACGGCCCCGCTCCGGGGGAGCGAGGCCGTTCGTGTGCGGCAGCGGCTTAGTACAGGCGTCGGATGGAGTAGGAGGCGTAGATCGCACGCCTGGTCACGACCGCACCGCTGTGCGGTGCGTCGATCATCTGACCGCCGCCGACGTAGATGCCGACGTGCGAGCCGCCACCCAGGATGACGACGTCACCCGGCATGGCCGCGGAGGGCGAGACGCCCCGGCCCGCGACGGCCAGCGAGTAGGACGTGCGCGGGACAGCCACGCCAGCCTGGCGGTAGGTGTACTGGACCAGCCCCGAGCAGTCGAAGGTGGAGGGGCCGGCCGCGCCGTAGGCGTAGCGCGCGCCGAGGTGGGAGTAGGCGATGTTGGCGATCCGCTGACCCTTGGTGGTGCTCGGTGCGGTGCAGGCGCCGAGGGTGGCGACCGCTACCAATACGGTGAGCACGGCCAGCAGCCGAGCGATGACGGAGCGGTGGACGGCGACGGGCCGGACCGCGACGAGGGGAACCGACGGCGCGGCAGACTGCAGCGCGACAGCAGGAGCGGAGGTACGCAGGGCATGCGTGGGCACAGGGGTCCTTCCCGTACGCCTGCGAAGTGAGCTGTCGGGTTCGGGCTGGGCTGCCCGGCCGTTCCGTCCTTCGACGGAACCGGCTTCACCCCTAGTCCGACCGGGCCGCGAGCGGCCTGGACGAGACGGGAATGGGTCCCCCGCTCCTGCCCGGAGTGATGTCTCGTTGTGTGGCCCCAGCCGCGGGCAGGATTCGGCGTCCGGCGGGGACCATGTGTGTTCGTGCAATCTATTGGCATGGAACGGCTGTTCCTTAACAAACAGTCGGATGACTCACAAAACGGAGGGATTGATATGCCCGAAATGCCGGAAGTAGAGCAGTTGGCGATCTTTCTCCGGGACCGCGCGGTCGGCCATGTCGTCGCGGCGGTGACGCCGCTGGCGGTGAACGTGCTGAAGACCTACAACCCGCAGCCGGCCTCCCTCGCCGGCTTGACGCTGGACGGCGTGACCCGGCACGGCAAGTTCCTTGACCTCGACATCGGCGGGTTGCATCTGGTGCTGCATCTGGCCCGTGCCGGCTGGCTGCGCTGGAAGGAGAAGCAGCCGACGGGCCCGGCTCGGCCGGGCAAGGGCCCGCTGGCCCTCCGGCTCGTCTTGGACGACGGCAGCGGCTTCGATCTCACCGAGGCCGGCACGCAGAAGCGACTCGCCGTCTACGTGGTGGCGGACCCCGCGGAGGTGCCGGGCATCAGCCGCCTCGGCATCGACCCGCTGGATCCGGCCTTCACACTGGAGCGCTTCCACGGGCTGCTGCAGACCCGGCAACAGATCAAGGGCGTGCTGACCGACCAGTCGGTGCTCGCCGGTGTCGGCAACGCCTACTCCGACGAGATCCTCTGGGCGGCGAGGCTCTCGCCGTTCAAGCCGGCCGCGAACCTGACCGAGGGCGAGCTGACGCGCCTGCACGAAGCTGTCATCGACACATTGCGCGAGGCGGTGGCGCGGGCCGAGGGCCTCGCCGCGTCCGACTTGAAGGCGGAGAAGAAGTCGGGGCTCGCCGTCCACGCCCGCACCGGGCTGCCGTGCCCACGGTGCGGGGACCCCGTCCGTGAGGTGTCCTTCGCCGACAAGAGCCTGCAGTACTGCCCGACGTGTCAGACCGGCGGCAAGCCCCTGGCGGACCGGAGGATGTCCAAGCTGCTCAAGTAGCGACTCGTCCTGACGCGTACGCCTTCCTTCCGCTGAGGTCCCGCGGGCCGGACCCGCTCACTAGGCTCTACCTGTGGGCCGGAGCTTCGACGTCGTGGTGATCGGAGGAGGGCCCGCCGGCGCTACCGCTGCGCTCGCCGCCGCCCGCCGCGGTGCACGGACCGTCCTGCTCGAGCGTGCCGAGCTTCCGCGCTACAAGACCTGCGGTGGCGGTCTGGTCGGCATGTCCCGGGACCAGCTCGCCAGCACCGGCATCGACCTGGACCGGCTCGTCCGGGACCGCGTCCACACGGTGACGGTGACCTGGAACGGACGTCTGCCGGTATCGCGCGCCGCGCCGCGCTCCCTGGTCCCGATGGTCATGCGCTCCGAACTGGACGCCTCGCTGGTGGAGGCGGCGGCTTCGGCCGGTGCCGACGTCCGTACCGGTCAGGTCGTCCGCTCCATCGACCCGGACGGGTCGGTGGAACTCCGCGGGGGTGATCGGCTCTCAGCGGACACGGTCGTCGGAGCGGACGGATCGGCCGGCCGGGCCGGAGCCGTCGTGGGCGTGCACTGTTCGCAGGTCGACCTCGGACTCGAGGCCGAGTTCCCGGTGCACCGCATCGGCTCCGCGGCCGGATGGTCGGGCCAACTCCTGCTCGACTGGGGTCCGGTACCGGGCTCCTACGGGTGGGTCTTTCCGAAGGGCGACCTGCTCTCGGTCGGGGTCATCGGCCCCCGCAGCGCCGGGGAGGCCTTGCGGACGTACTACCGGGACCTTCGGGCCCGCGTCGGACTGGGCTCGACGGCGCCGGTGACTGACACCGGGCATCTCACCCGCGTCCGGGACGCTGACTCGCCGCTGCGGGCGGGACGGGTGCTGGTCGCCGGGGACGCGGCCGGCCTGCTGGAGCCGTGGACCCGCGAGGGGATCTCTTATGCGCTCAGGTCCGGTCGACTGGCGGGCGAGTGCGCCGCAGCCGGCAGGCCCGAGGACTATCCGGCACAGGTCACCGCGGCCCTCGGCCCCGAGATCGAGGCGGGTCGACGACTGCTCCGGTTGTTCACCCGCCGCCCTGACCTGCTGCAGATCGCCTTCGCGGCCGTGCCGGGCGCGTTCGGACTGTTCGGGCGGACGATCGACGGGCGAGCCTCGATGTCCGCTCAGCTGGACCGACCGGCGGTCCGAGCACTCGCCGCCCTCCGCGGTCGGGCCCCGAAGACCTCGAGGTAATCCGCGTCTCACCTGCCCCGGCCGACGCGCGTTCGCGGCGGCGGCGACCGGCGCTGCGGGTTAGGTTAGAGCGGGTCGCGGACCAGCGGACTGCTCATGCAGCGCGGGCCGCCCCGCCCCGATCCGAGCTCCGACCCCGGAATGCGCAACACCTCGATGCCCTCGTCCTCGAGGCGGGCGTTGGTCTCGACGTTCCGCTCGTAGCCGACCACCAGCCGCGGCGCCAGCGCGAGCGTGTTGTTGCCGTCGTCCCACTGCTCACGCTCGGCGGTCACCGGGTCCAACCCGGTCTCCAGCACGCGCAACCGGGGCAGCCCCATCGCCCGGGCGGCAGCCGTGAGGAAGGGCTCCGGTCCGCGGACACCGCCTTCGCCGATAGTGACCGCCATCAGGGTGTCGGCCACCGGCGGATACATGATCACGGCGTCGACGTCGACCATCGTGCAGACGGTGTCCAGGTGCATCGTGGCCCGTCGCTGCTCCACCGGGACGGCCAGCACGGTATGGGCCACGTCGGCCGCGAGCACCCGCTGGGCGAAGGCCTCGGCTCCGGCCGGCGTCGTGCGCTCACCGACGCCGATCGCGATGACCCCCGGGGCCAGCGCGAGGACGTCCCCGCCCTCGAGCGGGGCCTCGCCCGCTGCCCTCGAATCGTCGCTGTCGTTCAGCAGCTGGGTGCGTCCGAGCCTGGGGTGGTGCCGGTGGATCGCGCGCAGGATCGACGCCTCGCGCCGGCGGGCGCGCATGCTCGGCGACGTCACCGCCGGCCGGTTGCCGACGACCAGGGAGGAGTCCCGGGTGAACAGGAGGTTCGGCAACGGCGGTACGACGAACTCGTGCGGACCTGCCAGCCGCGCCACGATCGTCCGCTGGGCTTGCTCGTGCAGCGGGAGCAGCGCGAGTTCCTCGTGCGACAACCCAGCAGTCAGCACCTCGGCGAGGGCCACCGGCGCGAGGGCGTGCAGATGCTCCGAGAGCACCGCTGCCAGGCGCGGCCCGACGGTGCGGGGAGCCACCGCGGCATCGACCAGCTCGGCGCTGGCCCGCGGATTGGCCAGCGTATCGACGAGAAGGTCGAACAGCAGCAGCACCTCGACGCCGCGCTCGCGCAGGGTCGCCGCGAACGCGTCGTGCTCCTGCTGTGCCCGGTCGAGCCACGGGATGCCGTCGAACAGCAGCTCGTCCGAGTTGCGCGGGGTCAGCCGTTTGAGCTCATCTCCCGGCCGGTGCAGCAGCACGCTGCGCAGGCGACCGACCTCCGAGTCGATCCGCAGCGGGACCGGCTCGGAGGTCGCAGCGGACGGCGACGGGTCGGACAACGGCGCTCAGCGTTCGGCGGAGGTCGCGATGGGCGCGGCGAGCACGCTCTCCGGGATCCCGAACGCGTCGACCAGGCTCTGCGCCTGCGGCCGAAGCTGCTCGCAGAGGGTGTTCAGCAACGATCCGAGCGCCTTCGACGTCGCCGGTGAGAAGTGCCCGTGCTCGAGGAACCAGCCGCGATCCGCCCAGGTGCGCTCCACCGCGAACAGCTGGCAGAGCAGATCCAGCACCGGCGCGACGGTGTCGTCCTCGCAGTTGTCGACATCCTCGGAGAACTGCTCGAGCAGGAGCCGTTCGACGTGCGCGCGGGCGAGTTCCACCACGTGGTCCTGGCAGTCGATCAACGCGTCGAGCGGGTCGGCTCCGTCGTCAATCCGCTTCTTGAAGCGACGCGCGAGGTTGCCCTTCAGGTGGTCCTCACGCCACTGGAACGACTTCAGGTAGTTCGTGCGGGACCGCAGGGTCTGCTCGTCGGCGTCCATCCCGCGGTTCACGAACGGGACCGACTCGAGCAGGCTGTCGGAGGCGCGGGTCAGGCCGTAGCGGACGATGTCCAGCAGGTCCAGGTCCTCGAACTGCTCCTTGTACTCGCTGAGCAGACCCTTGACCAGCAGCTGCAGCAGGACAGTGTTGTCGCCCTCGAACGTGGTGAAGACGTCGCTGTCCGACTTCAGCGCCGGCAGCCGGTTGACCGCGAGGTAGCCCTCGCCGCCGCACGCCTCCCGGCAGGTCTGCACGGTCTCGGTCGTGTTCCAGGTGGTGTAGGCCTTGAGTCCGGCGGCAAGACCCTCGACGGTCCGAGTCTCTTCCGACCCCGGCTCGGCGTCGATGCTCGCGACGTAGCGGTTGCGGAGGCGGCGTAGCGCCGAGTGCAGGGCATAGGTCTTCGCTATGCCGGGCAGCAGTTTGCGCTGATGGGTCAGGTAGTCCAGCAGGAGGGTCTCGCGGCCCTCGGGGGACTCGAACTGACGGCGCCGTTCGGCGTAGCGAACGGCGATCGTCAGCGCCGACTTGGCGACCGACAGCGCGCCACAGGCGACGCTCACGCGGCCCTGGACGAGGGCACCCAGCATCGTGAAGAAGCGCGAACTCGCCTTCTCGATGCTGCTCGAGTAATGGCCGGACTCGTCGATCGTGCCGAACCGGTCCAGGAGGTTCGCGCGGGGGACCCGGACGTGGTCGAAGGCCAGCTGACCGTTGTCGACCCCGTTGAGGCCCATCTTCTCGCCGTCGTCAGAGACCGTGACGCCCTCGGCGAGCTGCAGCTGCGCGTCCCGGATCGGCACGATCACGGCGTGCACGCCCTGCTCCTCGCCGTCCACGCTCAGCTGGGCGAACACCACGGCGATCTGCCCGTGGCGAGCGGCGTTGCCGATGTAGTCCTTACGGGCCGCGTCGTCCGGGGTGTTCACGACGATCTCTTCGGTGTCCGCCTCGTAGGTCGCCGTCGTCCGCAGCGACCGAACGTCCGAACCGTGCCCGACCTCGGTCATGGCGAAGCAGCCGGCGAGCTCTACCGCGGCCAGCTTCGGCAAGTATTGCTCGTGATGCCGCTCGGTGCCCAGCCGGTGAATGGCCCCGCCGGTCAGGCCGAACTGCACGCCGACCTTGACCAGCAGCGACAGGTCGCCGTGCGCAAGCGTCTCGAAGCTCGCGATGGCACCGGCGGGGTCGTCCTCCCCGCCCCTCGCGGACGGGAAGCCGAGCGACCCCATCCCCGATGCGCCGATCTGCTTCAGCCACTCGAAGACCTGGTCGCGGTATTCGTCCCGGGGCAGCCCGTAGACGTAGGACATGTCCGGGCCGACCATCGCCTCGAGCGTCCGCCGGCGCGCGTCCGTGCTGTCGGACAGCGGGTTGCCGTAGAGGAAGTTCCAGAGCGCGGCGGGCTCGGCCTGCGCCAGGTCCCCCGTCCGGATCTCGGGGACGGTCGCGGTCACCAGTGCACACCCTTCAACAGGTGAGCCAGTGCGAATGCTTCGTTCGAGGCCTTCCCGTCCGTCCCGTTGTCTCCCGAACCGCTGTCACCCTCACCCGAGGAGCTCTCGTCTCCCGCCGCCGAATCGCTCGACCCCTTCTTCGCCGATGACGATTCCGGGAAGACGCGATAGGCCATGTGCAGGATCTGGTCCATCGCCTTCGGCATCAGTGCGTGCAGGACCTCGCCGGCGGTGCCGATGCGGGTGTTGAGCTCCTTCGGCCGCGTGCGCAGGCCTTCGCAGATGATGTCGGCGGCCTCCTCCGGCGTGATCGTCGGGAAGGCGTCGTAGATCTTGGTCGGCGCGATCATCGGAGTCTTCACCAGCTGCATGTGCACGGTGGTGAAGGTGATGTTGTAGCCGACGACCTCGCTGGAGGCGCAGGCGGTCCAGCCGTCGAGCGCCGCCTTCGAGGCGATGTAGGCGGAAAAGCGGGGCGGGTAGGTCTGCGCGCCGATCGACGAGACGTTGACGACGTGCCCGCCGCCGTTGTCCTTCCAGTGCGGAAGGAGACCGGTGATCATCTTGATCGTGCCGAGGTAGTTGAGTTGCATGGTGCGCTCGTAGTCGTGGAAGCGGTCCAGTGAGCTCATCACGCCCCGGCGGATGGACCGGCCGGCGCTGTTGACCAGCATGTCGATGCGGTCGTGGTCCTGAAGCAGCTGCGCGACGAATTCCTCGATCGCGTCCATGCTGGACAGATCCACCGAGTAGATGTGGGCCTCCCCGCCGGCCTCCTCGATCTCCTTCTTCGCCCCCTCGAGCTTTTCCATGCCGCGCGCGACGAGAATGGGGACCGCCCCGGCCTCGGCCACCCGGAGCGCGGTGGCGTAGCCGATGCCGCTAGAGCCGCCGGTGATGACGACCTTCTTGCCGCGGATGGCGCCGGCCAGCGAGCGGTCCTTGAAGAGGTCGGGGTCGAGGTTCCGCTCCCAGTAGTCCCAGAGCGTGTCGGCGTAGCTGTCGAGCGGCGGCACCTCGATGCCGGACCCCTTCAGCACCCGCTCGGTGTCGCGGCTGTCGAACTTCGGCGTGAGCGCGACGTGACCGATCACCTCGAGCGGGATGCCGAGATCACGGAGGATCGTCTTACGGATCTCCTTCACGGCAGGGATCTGCATCGCCATGGCGAGCACGCCCTTCGGCAGCGAATCGATGATCCGCTTGTCGATCCGCAGCGATAGCTGGGGCGCGTTGGCCGCCTTGGCGAAGGTGTTCAGAACCTCGCCGGAGCGGGTCGCCTTGGGAGCGATGAGGTGAAAGGCCTGGCCGTCGAGGTCGGGCTGGTGCGCGATGTGATCGAGCGCGGCGGCCACGTAGTCGACCGGGACGATGTTGGTGTGTCCCAGTTCGGGACCTGCGAGCGGGACCCATTCGGGCAGCAGGTGCCGCAGCCTCTTGATGGCGGTGAAGAAGTAGTACGGACCGTCGATCTTGTCCATCTCGCCGGTCTTGCTGTGCCCGACGACGACGGCCGGCCGGTAGATCCGCCACGGCACCGTGCTGCGCTTGCGGGCGACCTTCTCCGACTCGAACTTGGTTCGGTGGTAGGGCGAGGGCAGCTCCTGGCCTTCGTCGAACATGTCCTCGCGGAAGTAACCGTCGTAGTTGCCGGCGGCCGCCACCGACGAGACGTGGTGCAGGTGACCGACCTGCAGCGCGTTGGCCAGGTCGACGGCGTGCTTGGTCCCCTCGACGTTGAGCCGCTCGTTGGTCTCGTCGTCGGCGGTCATGTCGTACACGGCCGCGAGGTGGAAGAAGTGGTCGACGTTGCCGGTCAGACGTTGGACGTCGTCATCGGAGACCCCGAGCCGTTCCTCGCCGAGGTCACCGACCACGGCATGGACGCGATCGCCGGCGCCCCACCGTTCGATCAGGGCGTCCAGCCGGTCTCGTGAACCCTCCCGGACCAAAACGTTGATCTCACCTTCCCGCTCGAGCAGTCGCTCGACCAGGAAGCGTCCGATGAAACCGGTCGCGCCGGTCACGAAATAGGTCACCGCAATCCCCTCGGTCATCGGGGTCCGGACGCCCGACGGCGACGCGACCCCACCGGCCGCTGTCCGCGGGCCGACTGTGCGAGCAGCATTGTGCGCCAGACTCGCAACTTTGCGGAGCACCTCCCCCCGGCGGGCGGGCGGGGAAACGCCATCGAGCTGGCTACCGCGAGTAGGCGTTGCGGGTCGCAGCGCTCGCGCGGTGTCGGTCAGGCAGTGCGGCTCAGGTAGTGCCGGTCAGACGGCGGATGCGACGGCCAGCTGTTCGCCCAGCAGGTCGAACAGGCTCGCATTGGTGGTGACGCGCCACCACGCGCCGCGCACCATGCGCGCGCGCCACTGCGGTTGCTCGGTGACCAGCGGAGTGATGACCTTGTCGAGCCAATCCTTGCCGTGCCGGGGGTCGACCTCGGCGTGCACCTCGTAGAAGGGGTACGCGGCGCGCGGGATGCCGACCCGGTCGAAGCCCTTCACCACGAGCCGGCAGCGGGGGCCGGCCTGGAGCTCGATCATGCCGAGCGCGCCGACCATCTCCGGCTGGAGCCACCGGTTGGTGGCGAGCAGACCGCCGAGGGCAGTGCGCTCCAAGGCCTCGACGGGCAGCTCGGAGCGCGGGAGTCGCGGCATGCCGATCGCCTCGGTCATCTGGGCGTGCAGCGTGGTGTGCACGCCGCTCAGGGCGCCGTTACCCATCTCGTCCCAGTAGTTCTGGGCCATCTCCATCTTCGGGGAGCCGAAGAGCCCGATCTGGCAGACCGCGACGAGGTCGTCGAAACCGCTGTCCGGACCGCCTTCGACGGCGAGGAAATGCACGAGCTCCTCTCGCGACGCGTCGTTGGCCAGCCAGCGGTAGACGCGCGGGAGACGGTTGCGCGCCGCCAGGGTCCGCATCGCCTCCACCGTGTCTCCGGTGAGGTCGGCGGGCAGCGGAAGGGCTTCGAGTTCGGCGAGCCAGTCGGCTTCGAGCCGGTTCTTCAGCGTGCTGAGCTCCGGCGTGCCGACCAGTCGGGCGGCGTCGCCGACGTCATCGAGCGGCCCGGTGGCCAGGTCGTAGACGGTGAGAAGCGTTTCGAACCGATCACGGCGGTCGGCCGGCACAGCATCGCAGAGGGCGGTGCGCGCCCGGGCGTCGCGAGGGGCGTCCACGGCGGCGGCCAGGACATCGGCGGCCCGGGCCGGAAGGGTTCGTGCGCCGGATGTGGCTGCAGGAACGGGGGCAGTGTTCACGCCCTCATGTTTCCCGGTCGTAACAGGGTCAATCGGCGTCCCCTTGCTCCAAGTGGAAAAGCGGCACACGTCGCATCGCCTAGCGTGCTGGCCATGAGTCTTCTCGACGGCAAGGTCGTGATCGTCACCGGCGCCGGCCGCGGCATCGGCAGGGGTGAAGCGCTCGAGTGCGCCCGTCAGGGTGCCGCCGTGGTCGTCAGCGAGCTGGACGCGGAGGCCGGCCAGGGAGTGGTCGACGAGATCCGCACGCTGGGTGGTTCCGCGGTGCACGAGGGCGGGGACGTCGCCGACGTCGAAGCAGCCGATGCGCTGGTGCGCAGAGCCGTGGACGAGTTCGGTGCTCTCGATGCCCTGGTCAACAACGCCGGGATCCTGCGGGACCGGACGCTGGTGAAGATGACGCCGGAGGAGTGGGACGCGGTGATCCGCGTGCACCTGCGCGGTCACTACGCCCCCACGCACGCCGCGTGCGGGTACTGGCGGGAGAACGCCCGGCCGGGTCACATCGTCTGCACCGCCAGCAGCAGCGGGCTGCTCGGCAACTTCGGGCAGAGCAACTACGGCGCCGCAAAGGCGGGCATTGCCGCCTTCTCGACGATCGTCGCGCAGGAGATGGCCCGCCACGGCGTCACCTGTAACGCGATCGCGCCCGCCGCTCGCACCCGGATGACGGAGGGCGCCTACGGCACGATCGGCGCTGGTGACGGTGCTGGTGATGGGGCTGGTGATGGTGATGGGGCCGCCGACTTCGACTTCTGGCACCCGGACAACGTGGCGCCGATGGTTGCGTTCCTGTGCAGCGACGCGTCGAGCCACATCAGCGGCAAGGTCTTCGGGGTGCAGGGGGACACGGTCGAGGCGTACCGCCCGTTCACGAGCATGGCGGTCATCGACAACGGCGGCTCTCGGTGGGACCCCGAGCAGCTCGCCACCCGCGTCGACGGGTTGCTCACCGACGCCGGTCTCGCTCCCGGAGCCGAGAACATGATGGCCAAGCTCCGCTTTTCGATGACCCAGCGGTGACCTTCACCGGAACGATCTCCCGACGGAAATCAGCTGTGACGAAGTTCATCGGAAGGGGTTTCCGAACGCGTCGGGAGGGGCGATAAGGGGGTCGACGCGAACCGCGCCTGGTGCCCGCCTAGATTGAGCGCCTCGTCCCTCTCCGGTGTTCCCGCCGCCTTCGTCTTTGGAGCCGCCATGACCGCGCTCCCGCCCGAGGAACGGCCTCCGGGCCGTTCCGAGCCGCTGGGATCCCCCGCCCTGTCCGGGGGGTCTCCGGTCTCCCGACAGCCCGGTTGCCCCTCCGACGAGGTCTTCGAACTGCTGGCGAACCTGGTGGCGTTCCAGGCCTCCGTCGAGGGGCACGAGCTCCGTCGCCCTCCGCGCGGACACCCGGTGCGGGCCCGACGTTGGCGCCGCGAGCACCAGGTGCTCCTGCTGCAGCGGCAAATGCTGAAGCTGCGGGTGGACGCCCTGCCGAGCGCGGCCTACGCCCCCTTCCCGCGCCCCTGCGTCGACCGGGCCCGCAACAGCTGACCCTCGGCCAGAGCAGGTCGCGGTCAGAGCAGGTCGCGGGCAGCGGCGCTCGCGCGGGCCAGCACTTCACGTGCCGGACGGCCCAGCGCGCGCGCCGCTGCTCGGACGTGTTCCCACTCGGGTTGCGCGGTGACCACCTCGCCGCCCGGGAGCACGCCCCGTTTGACGGCGATCGTCTGCCCGTCCACGTTCACGTGGTGGATGTCGCGGCTCAGCGGGCGCTTCGTTGTCGGCGTCTCGCGCAGACCCAGCGTGCTCGTGTGCCGGTAGACGAGCTCCCGGAGCGACGGGACCTCGTCGGGGTCGGCGAGCACCGAGAGCGTGTGCGCCGGACGGCCCTTCTTCATGACGATCGGGACCAGCCAGGCGTCGGCGGCACCAGCTTCGAGGAGCGCGGCCAACACCTCCGGCCACAGCCGGGGGTCGAGGTCGTCGACGTTCGCCTCCAGCAGCACCGCGGGCTCCTCGGTCTCTTCCTGGTTCCCGATCTCGACCCCGAGCACCAGCCGGACGACGTTCGACCTGTCCGGCAGGTCGCGGGCACCTGCGCCGGTCCCCACCCGCTGCACGGTCATCGCCGGCATCGCGCCGAAGTCGTCCGCGAGCACCGTGACCAGCGCCGCTCCCGTCGGCGTGCACAATTCCATCGCCGCGCTCCCGCCGCCGCTGGTCGGAGTGCCCGAGGCGCGGAGCAGTTCCAGCACGGCCGGTCCGGGCACCGGGATCCGCCCGTGCGCGGTCGCGGCCGACCCCGAGCCGAGGGCGACCGGCGACGCGACCAGCCGCTCGGGTCCGAGGTGCAGGAACGCCGCGCAGGTCCCCACGACGTCGGCGATCGCGTCGAGCGCACCGACCTCGTGGAAGTGCACCTGGTCCGGGGGGATGCCGTGCACCGCACCCTCGGCCGCCGCGAGGGCAGCGAACACGCGGCTGGCGAGCTCCCGCAAGTGGACGTCTGGAAGGCCCTCGAGCAGTCCCTGCACGTCGGTCCACCGGCGGGGGACGTCGGAGGGCGGGGTGTCGACGTGGACCCGGGTGGCGGCGAGGCCGCCCCGCTGCACTGCCTCGCTGCGGAAGGTAACCGGGAGGCCGAGCGGGGCGAGTGCAACGGACAGCACATCGAGCGGGACCCCGGCGCCGATGAAGGCACCGAGCAACATGTCCCCGGACGCGCCGGAGGACAGGTCGAGCCAGGCGACGGCGGGGCCGGTTCCGCTCATGCCAGCTCTGTTCATGCCCGGTCCGTCTGACGGGCGACCCGAGCCGCGAACACTCCGGCCCCGAAGCCGTTGTCGATGTTGCAGACGACCACGCCGGGGGCGCAGGAGTTCAACATCCCCAGCAGCGCCGCCACCCCACCGAAGCTCGCCCCGTAACCGACGCTGGTGGGGACGGCGACGACCGGCGTTCCGACCAGGCCACCGACGACGCTGGGCAGTGCGCCCTCCATCCCGGCCAGCACGATGAGGCAATCCGCTACCTCGAGCCGGTCCCGCACGGCCAGCACCCGGTGCAGCCCGGCCACCCCGACGTCGGTGATCCGCTCCACCGCGGCGCCGAAGACGCGGGCGGTCAGCGCGGCCTCGTCGGCGACATCGACGTCCGAGGTGCCCGCCGCGACCAGCGCCACGGTGCCGCGCGGCTCGGGCAGCGCACCCACCGCCAGGGCGCGGCCCTCCTGCCGGGCGTCCGGCCAGCGCTCGAGCACGGCGTCGCAGGTCGCCTCCGGTGCCCGCGTGACCAGAACCGGCCGGTCTCCGGCGGCCTGCAGCGCCTCGATGATGGCGAGGGCCTGCGCGGGGCTCTTGCCGGCGCCGTAGACGACCTCCGGGTCACCGGTGCGCAGCTGGCGGTGGGTGTCGACGCGCGCGAACCCGAGGTCCACCTGACCGGACCCGTCCGTCCCGAGAGGCCCTCCGACCAGGCGGTCCAAGGCGGTAGCGGTCGGCACCCGACCCGACGCCACCTGGTCGAGCAGCCGGCGCAGGTCGTCGCGGTCCACGGCACTACTGAACCAGCCGCTGCGCGGGAACGCCGTTCTCCCGATCAGGCGTCCCGAGGATCAGACCGTCTCTAGGATCAGGATCGTGCCGCTCGACTCCCCAGGGCCTCTGCGCCTGACCTATCTCGGACCGGCCGGCACCTTCACGGAGGCGGCACTCCACACGCTGCCCGAGGCGGTCGGTGCCGAGATCGAGCCCGCTGCCAGCGTCGTCGCCGCCCTGGAGGCCGTCCGCGAGGGCCGGGTCGACGCTGCGCTGGTTCCGTTCGAGAACTCCGTCGAAGGCGCCGTGCCCGCGACCCTGGACGAGCTCAGCGCCGGCGAGCCCGTGCATATCCGTCGAGAGGTGCTGCTGCCGGTCCGCTTTGCGCTGCTCGGCCGACCCGGCACCACCCTCGACGAGATCAGCACGGTCTCCGGTCACCCGCATTCGCAGCCGCAGTGCCGGCACTGGCTGGCTTCGAACCTGCCGGGTCGGCAGTGGCGTCCGGCCGCGTCGAACGCCGATGCCGCCCGCGATGTGAGCCGCGGGGTCGTCGACGCCGCCCTCGCCGGGGCCTTCGCCGCCGAGCAGTACGGCCTCGAGGTCCTCGTCCACGACGTCCATGACGTCGAAGGAGCGGTCACCCGCTTCGTCCTGGTCGGCCGGCCCGGTCCGCCGCCACCCCCCACCGGTGCGGACCGGACGACGATCGTCGCCTTTGAGCGGGACGACCACCCCGGTGCCCTGCTCGAGATGCTCACCGAGTTCGCGGTGCGCGGCGTCAACCTGTCCAGGCTCGAGTCCCGTCCCACCGGCCAGGGCCTCGGTAGCTACTGCTTCTCCCTCGACTGCGAGGGGCACATCGACGACGCTCGGGTCGGCGAAGCGCTGTCCGCGCTGCACCGGATCTGCGCGGACGTTCGCTTCCTCGGCTCGTATCCGCGGGCGGACGGTAAGACGCCGTCGCTGCGTCTCGGAGTGGCCGACGAGAACTTCGCCGCCGCGCTGAAGTGGCTGGAAGGGATCCGGGGCACTGGGCGCTGACCCGACGCTGACGACGGGCGGGTACGCCGGGCTGCTCGGCTAGCCTCGGGTCAGTGAGCTGCCGTGATTGACCTGCGTCTGGTCCGAGATGATCCTGAGCGGATCCGGGACTCGCAGCGGGCGCGTGGCGACGACCCGTCCGCGGTCGACCGCCTGCTCGCCGCCGACACCGCTCGCCGCGAGGCGGTCAGCTCCGCCGACACGCTGCGAGCGGAGAGCAACACCGCCAGCAAGGCGATCCGCTCGGCGACCCCGGAAGAGCGGCCGGCCCTGATCGAACGCGCGAAGGCTCTGAAGGCGCAGGTGCAGCAGGCCGAGGCGGAGCAGGCCGCGGCCGAGGCGACGCTGCTGGAGGTGCACCGCGCCGTGCCGAACGTCGTCGACGGCGGCCCCGCCGGTGGGGAGGACGACTTCGAGGTGCTGCGCGAGGTCGGCACCCGTCCGACGCTCGAGAACCCGAGGGACCACGTCGAGCTCGGGACGATGCTCGGCGCGATCGACGTCGACCGCGGCGCGAAGGTCAGCGGTTCGCGGTTCTACTTCCTGACCGGCCCCGGCGCGCTGCTCGAGTTGGCGCTGCTGCAGCTGGCCATGGGGCAAGCGCTCGCCGCCGGCTTCATTCCGGTGATCCCGCCGGCGATGGTCCTGCCCGCCGCGATGGAGGGCACCGGCTTCCTGGGTGCGCACGCCGCCGAGGTCTACCGGGTCGACGACCACTACCTGGTGGGGACCTCCGAGGTTGCGCTCGCGGCGTTCCACGCCGACGAGATCCTCGACGGCGGCTCGTTGCCGCGCCGATACGCGGGTTTCTCGCCGTGCTTCCGCCGAGAGGCCGGTTCCTACGGCAAGGACACCCGGGGGATCATCCGGGTGCACCAGTTCGACAAGGTCGAGATGTTCGCCTTCGTGCCGCCCGAGGACGCGGTCGAGGAACATCAGCGGTTGCTCGCCTGGGAGGAGCAGTTCCTGCAGGTCTTGGAGCTGCCGTACCGAGTGATCGACGTGGCCGCCGGAGACCTGGGGTCGAGTGCCGCCCGGAAATTCGACTGCGAGGCGTGGCTGCCGTCGCAGGCCCGCTGGCTGGAGCTGACGTCGACCTCGAACTGCACCACGTTCCAGGCGCGGCGGCTGAACATTCGGCAGCGCGGCGAGGCGGGGGTGGCTCCGGTCGCGACGCTGAACGGAACGCTGGTCGCGATGCCGCGGGCCATCGTCGCGATCCTGGAGAACCACCAGCAGGAAGACGGTTCCGTCGTGGTGCCGACCGCGCTGCGGCCCTATCTCGGTGGGCGCGAGGTGCTCGAGCCGGCATGACTGGCCCCTACCGGGTCGTGGCGTCGGACCTCGACGGCACGCTCGTGCGCAGTGACGGCAGCATCTCCGAGCGGACGAAGGCGGCGCTGCTCAAGGCGGAGGCTGCCGGCGCGCTGGTCATCTTCGTCACCGGCCGCCCACCACGGTGGATGCGGCCGGTGGTGGAAGCGACCGGGGCGTCCGGGCTGGCCATCTGCGCCAACGGCGCCCTCGTCTACGACCTGGGCCGCGGCGAGATCGTGCGTGAGCACGCCTTGCATGCCGGGTCCGCCGCCCGGCTCGTGACCGCGTTGCGCGAGGCGCTGCCAGGGGTGCAGTTCGCGGTCGAGTCGGGGCTCCGGTTCGGTCACGAACCTGCCTACGAACCGAGCTGGCCCATGCCGGACCGCACCGTGGCCGAGGTCGAGGAGCTCATCGTCGACCCGGTGTCGAAGCTGCTCGTCAAGCACCCGCACTTGCCCGCGGAGGAGATCCACGAGCAAGTCGTCGCCATCGCCGGCGAGGAAGCCGTCGTCACCTACTCCGGCAACGTGCTGCTCGAGATCAGCGGCGCCGGGGTGAGCAAAGCGTCGACTCTCGCCGCCCTGTGCGAGGAGCAGGGCCATGCTCCGGCGGAGGTGGTCGCCTTCGGGGACATGCCGAACGACGTGCCGATGCTGCACTGGGCCGGGCACGGGGTCGCCGTCGCCAACGCGCACGAGCAGGTGCTCGCGGTTGCTGACGAGGTGACCGCCTCGAACGACGACGACGGCGTGGCAAAGGTGATCGAGCGGCTGTTCGCGTCCAGTTCGGGGTGATCTGTTGCGGCGACAGTGCTTCGTGCAGCCTCAGCGCCGCAACAGATCACACGTTCTCCGGCTCAGCCGGGAAGCGAGCCGCGGAACGGGCGGCAGCAGGACGAGACCTGCGAGGCTGGTACCTCGATCCGGCTTGAAAGACGGCCCCGAGGGTCGTAACGGTGCACGGCCGGCCTGCCGAAACATCGCGATCCAGAGGCTGCCCTCGACGTCGACGTCGACGGTGCGCAGCGAGCGGCGAGCAGCGAGAGACCTCGACCGGCGGGAGCTGGCCTAGAGGTAGGGCCCGGACGACGGTCCGCGCCCCGGGCCTGGCACGATCTCGCCCTCCTGAGGACCGCCGAGGCCGCCCGGCAGCGCGCGTCGCCGCATCTCCTCCAGCTGCGCGCGGGCCGCCATTTGCTGGGCGAACAGCGCGGTCTGGATTCCGTGGAACAGACCCTCCAGCCAGCCGACGAGCTGGGCCTGGGCGATGCGCAGCTCCGCATCGCTCGGGGTCTCGGTCTCGGACAAGGGGAGGGTGAGCCGGCCCAGCTCCTCGCGCAGCTCCGGGGCCAGCCCGTCCTCGAGCTCGCGGATCGAGCTCCGGTGCACGTCCCGGAGGCGGTTGCGGCTGGCGTCGTCGAGCGGCGCGGCCTTCACTTCCTCCAGCAGTTGCTTGATCATGGTGCCGATGCGCATGACCTTGTCCGGCTGCTGCACCATGCCGGCGATGACGGGGCGGCCGTCCTCACCATCGGACTGCTCGCCGTTCGGCGCGGCAACCGCGGAGCCGTCGGGGCCGATCACGACAATGTGTTGGTCCTGCTCGCTCATGAGCCCATCGTGCCCGTTGTCGCGCGGATCGACGGGTCGAGGGTGACGCCGGCTCGGAAGGATCGACGATGACGGACGGCTGGAACCAGAACCCGCAGCCGGGCGAGCCGGGCCAGGGCCCGTACGGCAGTCAAGGTCCGTACGCGCGGCAGGGGCCCTACGGTCAGCAGGGTCCTTACGGTCAGCAGGGTCCCTTTGCGCCCCCGCCGGGTTACGGCCCGACCGGTTACGGCTACGGAGCTCCGCCTCCCCGGCGGCGCAATGGCCGCAAGATCCTCTTCATCGTCCTCGGGGTGGTGTTGGTCCTGTTCGCCGCCTGCGGGACCGGCGGGTACCTGCTCTACCGCAACCAGTTGAAGGTCAACGCCGACAAGGTCAACGAGTTTCTCGGCGATATGAAGCAGCAGGACTACTCGAAGGCCTACGACCAGCTGTGCGGCAATGACCGCGCGAAGGGCAGCGTCTCGGACTTCTCCGACGCGGGCTGGGCCGCCCGCGCCGCCAATCGCGGGGTGCGAAGCTTCAACATCAAGAGCGTGAGAACCAACACCACCAACGGTGTCGTGACCCGCACCGCCGGCGGGACGGTGACCCTCACCAACGGCACCGTGTTGACCAAGACGTTCTCCCTTGGCAAGGAGAACGGCAAGCTTTGCGTCGACACCGGCTACGCCGAGCTGCTCAACGGCGCCTGACCCGGCGGAACGACCCGCCGGGCCGGGCACGGTCAGGGCACGGCCAGCAGCACCTTGCCGATGTGGGTGGACGACTCGACCACCGAGTGCGCTTCGCTCGGGTCGGACATCGGCAGGACGCGGTCGATGATCGGCCGGATGCGGCCGTCCGCGACAGCTGGCCAGACCTCGCGGACCACTGCGGCGCAGATCTCCGCCTTCTGCTCCGGCGGCCGGCCACGCAGGCTCTTCGCGGTGACCGTGCCCCGCTTCGGCAGCAGGGCACCGAGATTGATCTCGGCCTTGCTGCCGCCCTGCATGCCGATGACGACGACCCGCCCGTCCGGAGCGAGCACGTCGATGTTCCGCTCGAGGTACTTCGCGCCCATGTTGTCCAGCACGACGTCGGCGCCGCGACCGTCGGTCGCCAAACGGACCTGCTCGACGAAGTCCTGTTCCCGGTAGTTCACGAGGACGTCGGCCCCCAGTTCGGCGCAGCGCTGCAGCTTCTGGTCGCTGCCCGCGGTGACGCAGATCCGCGCCGACGGCCGGAGCGCCCGCACCATCTGGATCGCCATGGTGCCGATGCCGCTGCTCCCACCGTGCAGGAGCACCGTGTCGCCGTCCGCGAGCCCGGCCGTCATGAACAGGTTGCTGTACACGGTGCAGGCCACCTCGGGTAGGCCCGCCGCCGTGATGAGCTCGATGCCGTCCGGCACCGGCATGAGCTGACCCGCCGGCACGAGAACTGCGGAGGCGTAACCGCCGCCGGCGAGCAGGGCGCAGACCTCGTCTCCGACCGACCATCCGTCGACCCCCGGCCCGACCGCGGCGACCCGACCGCTGCACTCCAGCCCGAGGATGTCCGAGGCCCCCCGCGGCGGGGGGTAGTGGCCCTGGCGCTGGAGCAGGTCGGCGCGGTTGACGGCGGACGCGACGGTCTCGAGCAGGACCTCACCCTCGCCGGGCTGGCCGGGGTCCGGCACCTCGGACCAGCGGAGGACATCGACGTTCCCGAACGAGGACAGAGTCACGGCGTGCATGCCGGAAACGCTACGACCCCCGCCCGGCGGAGGCGCTCCGTCTGGTCGGGGCGTTCCGAGCCGCAGTGGTTACGCATGTCCGACGATCGCTCTCGAATTGCGTGTTCGGCAGGCGTCACACGCTCCGGCAATGCAAGATCGTGGCGGGAGGACGATCCGCCATGCAGCAGGACGATCAAGGACGGCCGTTGTCGGATGACGGCCAGTGGGTCTGGAACGGGACGGAGTGGGAGCCCTCGGGCGGCGGAGGTGCCGGGCCGGGTGGAGCCGGCGGTTCCGGGGAGGGCAGCCAGGAGACCCTGGTGTCCACCCGACCTGACTTCGGCGGCAATCCCCAGGGGAGCCAAGGCGGTCCGGGTGCTGCCGGCGGCTACGGACAGCCCGGCGGTCCCGCGCAGGGTTACGGCGCCCCCGCCGGCCAGCAGAGTTACGGCGTCCCCGCGGGACAGGGCTACGGCCAGCCTGGTGCGCCGGGTCAGGCCGGTCCCGGTCAGCCCGGCTTCGGCGGCGCTCCCGGCTATGGCCAGCCCGCCGGCGGAGGGCAGCCCTTCGGTCCGCAAGGCGGTCCCGGTTCTCCCTTCGGCGGCGCTCCCGGCGGGCCCGGTTCTCCGTACGGCGGCGCCCCTGGCGCTCCTTACGGCGGCTACCCCGGCGGTCCGACCCCAGGTGCCGGCGGCGGCAACCGCAACAAGCTCATCGCCGGCGTGATCGGTGGGCTGGTCGTGATCGCCGCCATCATCGTCGGGGTCATCCTCGCCACCAGCGGTGGCGGCAAGAAGGTCACGCCGATCGCCAGCGGCACGCCGACAGCTTCCGCGCCGTCGACACCGTCCGCCTCACCGTCGTCCAGCTCGTCGCCGAACGCGGGCGGTCCGGCCACCGGGAAGTACGTCTGCTCCACGAGCAGCGGCCGTCAGATCGGCAACTTCACCCTGACCTCGATCACGTACCGCACTGGCGGCGGTGGCACGGGCATCTGGTCGTATGACTCGAGCACCGACGACATCACCTTTACCGGGAGCGACCTGTCGGACTTCAACGGGTCCTACGACAGCACCTCCGGCGACATCAACCTCGTGGCCAAGGACAAGACGGTCAACCTGACCTGCAAGCAGTAACGGTTCGCCGAATCCTGGAAGCCGTGGACCCCGGCTGATAGGAGTCCGTGCGGACGCGGGCTCCATGTTGCCAGGGAGCTCCCAGGTTCACCTCATTCGTGGCTCAGGTGTCGGGCCGAAGCTCAGGGCATGACGACGACGCTCGGCGACGGTTCGGCCGGTTCAACGGTGGACGACCCCGGGTTTCCGGAGTCGGCCCGGCAGGACGCGGACCCCGACCGTCCGAGCACCGAATACGCCGTCGAGATCGTGCTCCCGGTCTACAACGAAGAAGTCGACCTCGAGCCGAGTGTGCGGCGGTTGGCCGGCTACCTCGCCACCGAGTTCCCCTTCACCCACCTGATCACCATCGCGGACAACGCCAGCACCGACGGCACCTGGGCGCTCGCCGAGCTGCTGGCCGAGACCGTCCCGCACGTTCGCGCCACGCGTCTGCCCGAGAAGGGTCGTGGCCGTGCGCTGCGCACCGTCTGGGCGGAAAGCAAGGCCGAGGTCGTCGCCTACATGGACATCGACCTGTCCACCGACCTCGCGGCCCTGCTGCCGCTGGTCGCCCCGCTGCTGACCGGCCATTCCGACGTCGCGATCGGCAGCCGGCTCGCCCGCACCTCGAGGGTCGTTCGTGGCGCACGCCGGGAGGTGCTGTCCCGCGGTTACAACCTGTTGCTCCGCACCACGCTTCGCGCGCGCTTCTCGGATGCCCAGTGCGGGTTCAAGGCGATGCGCGCGGACTGTGCCCGTCGGCTGCTGCCGCTGGTGCAGGACACCGGCTGGTTCTTCGATACCGAGCTGCTGCTCCTCGCCGAGCGGTCCGGTCTCCGCATCCACGAGGTGCCCGTGGACTGGGTGGACGACCCGGACTCCCGCGTCCACCTCACCCAGACCGTCCTGGCCGACCTCCGTGGGGTCGGACGCATGATCCGGGCGCTGGGGACCGGGGCGCTGCCGATTGCCGAGCTGCGGCGCCAGTTCGGTCGTGGTCCGCTCGTCTCGGCCGTTCCGGGAGTGCCGGCGCGGCTGAGCCGACAGGTGCTGCGCTTCGCGGCGATCGGCATCGCCAGCACGCTCGGATACGTGGTGCTCTTCCTGCTGCTCCGCGGGTCGATTGGCCCGCAGCCCGCGAACCTCACGGCACTACTGGTCACCGCGATTGCCAACACGGGCGCCAACCGTCGGCTCACGTTCGGCATCATCGGAACGCGACACGTTGCCCGAAGTCAGCTGGAGGGCTTGGCCGTCTTCGGGCTCGGGCTGGCGCTGACCAGCGGGGCGCTGGCCGGACTGCATGCCGCCCGCGCCGACCCGTCGCGCCTTGCCGAGCTGGCTGTCCTGGTCAGCGCGAATCTCGTCGCCACGGTGTTGCGCTTCTTCGCCTATCGCGTCTGGGTCTTCGCACCTCGCCGGCACGGCCTGGATCAACGCGCCGAAACCTCGCCGTTGGACGTCTGAAACGTCGGCGTTCGTCATGATGAGCCCCCGAGTTTGGTTTCGCGATGCGGGAAACGCGCAAGATGATTTTCGTCCGCTTGCGAACTGGTGACGGGGAGGACTGGCGCGTCCGGTGGTCAACTCCGACGTGCTGCATCTGGGCAACAGCCCCAATGCGGTGCCGCAGGCGCGGCAATTCGTGGTCCAGCGCCTTATGCGCGGGGATCTATCCCGTTTTGTCGATGATGCGGAACTCGCCGTAGCGGAACTGGTCACCAACGCGCTGCTCCATGCTGCTCCTCCGGTGAGCCTGCGCATCCTTTGCGGCGGGGACCTGGTGCGCGTCGAGGTCGCTGACGGAAGCCGCTCTGCGCCGGTCCGAGGGCGGGCCGACGTCGCCTCGATGACTGGCCGCGGCCTGGCCCTGATCGAAGCGCTGTCGCTGCGGTGGGGCGTGGAACCGGCCGAGGACGGCAAGGTGGTCTGGGCCGAGATCGGACCGGAGGCGGCCGACGGGCACGCGTCGCCGACCGACCTCGACGGCGATGTGGACGCGCTTCTCGCCGCATGGGCCGACGACGCGCCCGCCGAGGAACACTTTGCGATCCGGCTCGGCGACGTGCCGACCGAACTGCTGCTGAACGCCAAGGCGCACGTCGACAGCTTGGTCCGGGAGTTCGCGCTCGCCGCCTCCGGGGCCCGGACCGGTTCGAGCTCCGCGGTCCCGTGGCAGCTCGCCGAGCTCATCGAGACCGTGGTGCACCGCTTCGCGGGGGCCCGGCTCTCCATCAAACGGCAGGCTCTCGCGGCAGCCGTCCGTGGGTACGAACGGACGAACCTGACGCTCACCCTCCCGGCTTCCGCCGCGGAGGACGCCGATGCCTACCTCGCGGGGCTCGACGAGGCCGATTCCTACGCGCGGGCGGCCCGGCTGCTCACCCTCGAGACACCGCCGCAGCACCGCACCTTCCGCCGCTGGTACATCAGCTCGCTCGTCGCCCAGCTCCACGCAGCCGCGGCTCGCCAACAGCCGCCGGCTCTCGAGAGCTTCGAGCACCGGCTGCTCGACGAGCTGGGTGAGGAGGCGACGGCTCGCGCGAACCTCGAGCGCATCGCCGGGCTCCAGTCGGTCACGGCGGCACTGGCCGGTGCGACGACGACTGGACAGGTGGCGGAGGTCGTCGTCAACGAGGGGGTGCGGACTCTCGGTGCTCTCGGCGGCGGTCTGATCCTGCCGGACAAGGACGGCAAGCTTCAGGTGCCCTCGTCGGTCGGCTACGGCGACCGGCTGTTGCACCGACTGCGCACCGAGCCGCAGGACGCCGAGCTGCCCGCGGCCGAGGCCCTGCGGACCGGCCGGCCCGTGTGGCTCGAGTCGCCGCAGGAGCGCGACGACCGCTTCCCGGGCTTGATCGGGATGGAACCGGGCACGTCCGCGCTGTGTGCAGTGCCCTTGGTGGTGGGGGAGCGCCGGCTGGGTGCGCTGCGTTTCAGTTTCTCCGATCCCCGGCTGTTCGATGGGTACGAGCGTCGCTTCGTGCTCGGACTGGCCGCCCAGACGGCCCAGGCGATCGACCGGGCCCAGCTCTACGACGCCGAGCGCAGGGCTCGGGAGCAGGCGGAGAGCCTGGCCGCCCGGTTGGTGCGGCTGCAGCAGGTGGCTGCTGAGCTGGGCCGGGCGATGAGCGTCGAAGACGTCGCGGAGGTTGTCGTCACTCACGCGGCGGAAGCCGTCGGATCTGGACTCGCGACTGTTTCGCTACTCAGCGACGATGAGACGCTGGAGGTGATCAAGGCTCGCGGGATCAGTGCGGACGCCCGGCAGCGGTGGCACCGTTACCCGGTTTCGGCCGAGCTGCCGGGGAGCATCGCGGTCCGCACCGGTGAAGCGGTGATCGTGGCGAGCGTCGCGGAGATGGAGCAGCGGTTCCCGCTGCTGGCCGGCCAGGCCGAGGATGAGAGTTCGATGATCTGCGTGCCGATGCGGGTCGGGTCGCGAACGATCGGCGTCATCTCGCTGAACTTCCCGCCAGGCCGAGACGTCGGCAGTCGAACCGAGCTGGCGTTCTTCGCAAGCCTCGCCAACACCTGCGCGCAGGCGGTCGAGCGGTCGCGGGCGGTGGCGTCGTTGGAGACCGCCGTCGCGAAGCTGTCGTTCCTCGCCGACGCGACCAGCGAACTGTCGAGCAGCCTCGACTACCGCACGACGCTGGCGAAAATCGCCTCGCTGGTGGTGCCGCGGCTCGCCGATTGGTGCGCGGTCGACCTGGTCGGCGAGAGCGGCTTGGAGCGGGTAGCGGTCGCGCACATCGACCCGGCGAAGGTCGCCTACGCCCAGCAACTCGAGCGCACGTACCCCACCGATCCGAACTCTGAGACCGGGGTGCCGAAGGTGCTCCGGACCGGGGTCAGCGAGCTCTACCCGAGCATCACCGACGCCATGCTCGTCGCCGGCGCCCGCGACGACGAGCATCTGCGGGTCAGCCGGGAGCTCGGTCTCCGCAGCGCGCTGGTCGTGCCACTGCGAGGGGCGAAATCGACGTTGGGTGCCCTCACCCTGGTCGCCGCCGAGTCGGGCCGGCGCTACGACGAGGAGGATCTGGCCTTTGCCGAGGACATCGCGCGCCGCGCGGCCGTCGCCGTGGAGAACGCCCGCGCCTTCGAGCACCGTGCAGGCAGCTGACGCCGGGTGGATCGGCGTAGGAGCGGCTCAGGGGTCGAGCCGGTGCACGTGCTGGCCGTCGCTGCCGACGACGACGCCGAACGCAGCCTGCTCGCCTTCGCGGCGTCCGAGGAGCACCCCGACGACGTGCTGATCGTGGCGCGGGCGAAGCGGATGACGGCGCAGGACACGGCGCTCGGACAGGACACGTACTGCGTGGTCACAGGCAGCTCGGGCGCGCGGCACTACGGCGGTATCGAGGAAACCGAGTGGACGTCCCCGGACCGCCTACGCCTGTCGTTGACCCGCGACGCGGCGAAGACGCTGGAGTTGCCGCGGGAGCTCGAGCTGGTGCTGCCGGACGCGGCGTCCGTCGCTGTCGTCCGGCTCGGGCTGCCGGCGCTGCTCGGCCACGCCACTCCGCAGGAGGTCACGGGCTGACCTTGTCAGCGGACGTTCACGGTTCGTAACGGGGCGCAGAGCCCGATGTCCGGCATCGTGCGCCATCATGCGAGCTGTGAGCGTTCCGGACTCGGGTGGTGATCTCCGTGCGGGTGATCCCGCCTGGATCGGTCGCTACCGGGTGCTGAACCGTCTCGGGGTCGGTGGGATGGGCACCGTCTACCTGGCCGACGGCGGTTCCGGACCGGTGGCGGTGAAGGTCGTCCGCCCGGAGCTCGGCGACGACCCCGAGTTCCGCACCCGCTTCCGTCGCGAGGTGCAGGCCTGTTTCCGCATCAAGGCGCGCTGCACTGCGCAGCTGCTCGACTTCGACACCGAGGCCGAGCAGCCGTGGATGGCCGTCGAATATGTCTCCGGTCAACCCCTCGACCGGCTCGTCGAAGCCGCGGGACCGCTCCCGCCCGATCAGCAGGTGGCGCTGGCCGTCGGCCTCGCGGATGCGCTGGTCGCCATCCACAGCGCCGGGGTCGTGCACCGGGACCTCAAGCCCGCGAACGTGCTGTGCCCGCCGGAGGGGCCGAAGGTCATCGACTTCGGCATCTCGGCTGCTGCGGACGCCTCGCGGCTCACCAGCAGCGGACTGATGATCGGCTCGCCCGGATGGCTGGCGCCGGAGCAGCTTGCCGGCGGGGACGTCGGCCCGGCGACGGACATCTTCACGTTCGGGCTGCTGATCTGCTTCGCCGCATCCGGGCACCCGCCGTTCGGTACCGGACCCACCGAAGCGATCATGTTCCGGGCGATGTCACAACCGCCGTTCCTGGACCGGACCCGGATGGTGCCGGCGCTCGCGAACGCGGTGGAGCGGGCGACCGCCTTCGATCCACAGCACCGCCCGACCGCCCGGCAGCTGTTGGACGAGCTGCTCGCCATCGAGGGGGCCGGACGGTGGTCGGAGAGCGATTCGCGACAGAACGTCCCGTCTGTGCTCGAGCGGGACTGGCGGGTGCCGCAGACGACGCAGCATCAGTCCGCCTACGCACCACCCGGCCCCTGGGCCGACGCGGCACCTTCGTACCCGCTGACCCGGCAGGGTCGGGCGCCCGGCGAGGGCCGACCCAAGTGGGTCATCCCGGCCGTGGTGGCGGCGGCGCTGGTCCTGCTCGCCGGTGGGATCGGGGGGTCCGTGGCGCTCGTACACGGTTCGCACCCGGTTGCGCGGGTGACGACGCCGCCGGTGTCCGCCTCCGCGCCGGCCCCCAGCACGCCTGGGTCGTCCGCGCTTGGTGCGCCGGCGGGGCAGTACCGCGGCAGCACGTCGCAGGACCTGCCGATCTCCTTCGTCGTCGGGACGGACGGCCAGGTCGGCACGGTGAACTTCGACGAAAAGGTGACCTGCACCAACCTGCCGGGCCAGAAGCCGCACGTTCCCTTCCGCGGCCTCCCGACGACCAAGGGTCCGCTGGACCAGACCGGCGTCTTCACGATTGCCGTCCAGCTCCCGGAGCAGACGTTCCGGATGACCGGCAACTACGGAAACGGCAAGTTCGTCGGGGCGTTCCGCCACGTGTTCAACGATGATGCGACTGGCAACCTCACGCTGGGCACCGGCAAGGGGAAGTGCGACAGCGACCAGATCACCTTCGAGGCGTTCCAGTAGCTGGCGTCCCTTCGTCCGGGCCTCCCCCGCGGATCGAAAGCACCTGGCGCGGCTCGGGCCACGCGTCGCGCGTCCACGGGGCGGGACCGGCATCATGGAGGGCCTGGAGGGCTCGCCTAGTGGCCGATGGCGGCGGTCTTGAAAACCGCTATGGCTGGTGACAGTCATCGTGGGTTCGAATCCCACGCCCTCCGCTCTGAACTGCGGGTTTGTCAGGTCAGTCCTCCTTCTTGGTGTCGGTGTTGATCTCGCTTGCTAGAAGCTCGCTAGAAGACGCGGGTCGGCGGGCCTTCCGGGACCGGCCGATGACGGCGGCGATGGCGTCCGCCGCCTCCTGCGCGACGACCGGGACGACGTGGGTGTAGAGGTCCGCCGTGATGGCGGTTGTGCTGTGCCCCAGCCGGTCCGAGACGGTTTTCATAGCGACGCCGGCGGCCAGCGCGATACTTGCGCTGGTGTGCCGGAGGTCGTGGAAGCGGATGATCGGCAGCCCTGCGCCGACAGCTCGCGGAACCGTCGGGTGACAAGGTTCGGTTGGATGATGCTGCCGTTCGACCAGGTGAAGACGTGGCCGGTCGCTTGCCACGCATCACCCCAGGCGCGTTGCGGAAGCAGCGCTCGCCGGTAGACGCATATCACGGAGCGTGACGAACTCCCCACGCAACTGCCGCTCGGCGTAGCCTTGAGTCACCGGTCCAACGGCGATTTCGCACAGTGCCGGCAGGGTAACCGCTGGTAGCGAGTGCCCGTCAAGGTAGACAGGTACCTGTTCCGGCCATCGATCCGCCGGGTGTTGTCGCCGACTTTCGGATCCCCACTGGCGGCGCTCTCGTGCTCATGACAAAGGACGCGGCTTCACTCGTCCGCACGTTGGTCGAAGGTGCGGGTCTTCCACCGCAGGCCGGCCTGCGCATCGCGACCGATTTTCATCACCACGACCTCTCGATGCGGCTGGCCACATCGAATGGGTCCGACGACTCCGTGGTCGTCAGGGATGACGCTCACGTCTTCCTCTCCCCGCCCGTGGCGCTGCATCTGAAGCGGCGGACCTTGTGCGCGGAGATCGGCGCCGCTCGCTCGACCTTCTTCTTGGACCGGGAGGACGGCCCTCGGACCAGCCTCGGGTCCCGTCGAAGGGCGGCGAAATGAGTCACAGCACCTTGGCCCTGACTGCGTCGGCCTTTGATGCGCTCCCCAGCGAGTGCGCGGTTCTGACGCCGGATGGCGTGATTTTGGCGGTGAACCGCGCCTGGCGGTGGTTCGGTGACCAGAACGATGCCGGGGCGCGGTGCGGGGTCGGGACGAATTACTTGCAGGTGACCGATCGGGCGGCCGCCGCCGGGGATGACGTCGCGTCGGTGGCGTCGTCCGCGCTGGCGGCGGTGTTTAGCGGGGATGCCCCGCGGGCGTTGCTGGACTACCCGTGCCATTCACCGGAGCAGGAGCGCTGGTTTCGGCTAGGGGCCGAACCTATGCCCGGGCGGCACGACGTTCTCGTGGTGCATACCGATATCACCCAGCAGGTCCGCGAAGGTCTTCGCTTGCAGGGCTGGGACGGCGCTGGACGCGGCACGAGCGGGGTGCAGCTGCTGACCTCGGGGGCGCTACCAGAGAGGTCGGGCCGGCTCGCAGAGCTGGCTGTGCCTCCGGCGCTGTCGGAGGTGCCGGGTGGTCGTCGGTTCGTCCGCTTCGTCCTGGCCGAGTGGGGCTACGTGAGCGAGGAGGAGGCCGGCAGTCTGCTGGTGACCGAACTGCTGGCCAACGTGGTCCTGCACGCCGGCACGTCGGCGATGGTGGCGTTGTACGAGGCCGCAGGTTCGGTGGTGCTTTCGGTCACCGACGGGTCGCCCCTGCTGCCGATCATGGCCGGGATCAGCGACTCCACCAGCGGCGGCCGGGGCCTACGGCTGGTGCGCCTCTATTCCACCCGGCACGGCGTGCAGCTTAACGAGTCCGGCAAGACGATCTGGGCAGTGCTGTCGACGCACGTCACCGAACCCGAAGATTCGGCGGCGGCACTGGCAGAGTGGGGCGACTCCTTCGGCAGCTGACGGCCGGTGGTCGAGGCCGACCGGTTGACCGGTGTCGCTACCACCACTACCCCAAGCCGCTTGTCGACAGCGACAACATTTGGCTGCCTTCGCCCTGTGCGTCAGCCGCTTTGAGGCCGCTACGCGGGGTGTGTCTCCGACCAACCGGTGCGTTGCTGTCGGGGCGATGGACGTCAGATTCTCCCCAGAAGTCGGGCTGTCTGCCCCCCGGGGCCGGACGGTCGAGGCAAGGGCCTGAGCGCCCAATCCGGGGTGATCACGGTGGCAGACCCTGGGCAGTGCCTCGCGCTCCCGGCACTTACCCACGATCGTTCGGGTGCCCCCGGAGTGACCCCACCTGATCTTGCCCATGAGACAAACCTGCAGGTCAGAGCCGTACTGAACGAGTGGATGGCGGCACTTGAACCTGACTGGCACGGGCCTGTGAGCAGGCGATTCTGCGAAAGCCTCGCTCAGGACGTCAGGTTGGGTGAGGTTCGAGCAGTGTTCTGCCCCCAAACTTGCCCCCAGAAGATCTTGAAGATGGGGCTCGTCGTGGGGGAGCAGCGCGGGGCCCCGCCTCGACCTGGGCTCAGCGGAACGGCCTGAGACCAACAGCGCTCTTGCGCGCGCGCCGCTCGACCCTCGGCTTGAGCGCGATCAGCGGCGTGATCGGTATTCCCGGGTAGCGGCGGGCTGTCGCACCACGCGCAAGTCTTTCGACCGTCCCGGCGCTGGCACCGCTATTTGCGCATCGGTTGCCGAGCTACCTGACTCGCACTAAGTCGAGTCCTTGACACTCCCCTTCCTCCTATCAATGATAGCTACAAAAGCTACCACTGATAGGAGGAACCCGGTGACCACCTCCGTGGCAGAGCGCCGTTCCCACCGCCGCGACCAGATTCTGGCCGCGGCATGGGAGGTCGCTGCCGAGTCGGGGCTGGGCGCGGTGACGCTGCACGAGGTGGCCCGACGCGTCGGGATCCGGCAGCCGTCGCTCTACGGCTATGTCGCCTCCAAGCTGGATCTCTACGACGCGATGTTCGGCCAGGCCTACGAACAACTGCTGGCCCGACTGGGCACGACCTCACCCGCCGGGACGGCTCGGGACCAGCTCGTCCAGCTTTCCCGAGTGGTCCTCGACTTCGCGGTCGAGGACCCGCCGCGCCAACAGCTGCTGTTCCAGCGGACTATCCCGGGCTTCGAGCCATCGCCTGCGTCCTACGCGCTCGCGAGGCGCCTGGTCGACCGGTGCGTGGGGCTGCTTTCGGCGCTGGGCGCCGGCAGCGCGGCGCATGTCGACGTCTACACCGCGCTCGTCGCCGGTCTCGGCGCCCAGCAGGTCGCCAACGACCCCGGCGGAGACCGCTTCACCCGCCACCTCGAAGCCCTGCTCGCGATGTTTCTCGACCACTTCACCCCAGAGGAGTCGCCATGACCGACACGATGCAGCGCGCGGACCGCCTCCCGGCCATCGACCACGCTGAGGCGATGCGGCTGACCGCGGCAGAGAACTCCCGACTGCTCGCGCAGCTCAGCGGCCTTACCGATGACCAGTGGACGACGTTGACCGACTGCACCGGCTGGACGGTCCGCGACGTCGTCGTCCACCTGATCGCCTCGGCGCAAGCGCAGGCCAACCCAATCGAGTTCGTCCGCCAGGTACTCGCCGGCCGCCCGCTGACCAAGGAGATCGGCGGCGCGCACTGGGTCGACGGGCTCAACGAGGCGCAGCTACGCGCCCGCACTGACTGGTCCCCCACGACGCTGCCGGAGCTGTGGGAGCAGCATTCCGCGGCGGCGCTGAAGGCTCGACGCCGGATGCCGGCGCCGCTCCGCGCTCTACCCGTGCTGCCGATCGGGACCGGGCTCGGGGTGCACATCGGCTGGCAGCCGGTCGGCTACCTGTTCGACATGGGCTTCACCCGCGACGTCTGGATGCACCGCATCGACATCGCCCGGGCCGCCGGAACCGAGCCCGAACTCACGCCCGAGCACGACGGCCGCATCCTCGCCGACATCGTGGCCGAGTGGTCACGCCGGCATGCGCAGCCCTACGCCCTCACCCTCACCGGACCGGCCGGGGGCGATTACCGCGCCGGCGCGGACAACCAAGCGGGCGACGCGCAGAGCGTCGACGCCGTCGAGTTCGCTGCAACCCTCTCCGGCCGCGTCGCAGGCAACGGCATCCTCCATCACAAACTCCCCCTCTGACCCCACACAACCGGAAGGAACACCGTCATGGTCACCACTACCTGGTCTCGTCCGGTCGACGCCGACCTCAAGACGCTCGCTCAACGCTTCACCGACGACGTCATCAATGCGCAGGACCTCGACAGCACGCTGACCGAGATGGTCGTTGAGGATTTCGTCGAGCAAAACCCGCTGCCCGGCCAGGGCCCGGGCCGGGCCGGGCTCGCC